>NZ_WAKW01000003.1 GCF_015523155.1 Methanothermococcus sp. | reverse complement strand
TGTTAAAATCAGACCATTGATGGATGGAAATCTGACGATTGACGAGCTATTGGACATAGAAGAAATGACGTTAAAATCAGACCATTGATGGATGGAAATGCCGTCTCTTCCTCTGACAAGAATTTGGGTGTCGCTATGTTAAAATCAGACCATTGATGGATGGAAATGGAATTAGAGACGAGAGGATACGCAATAAGAAACATCGTTAAAATCAGACCATTGATGGATGGAAATTATATTATTTTAAATACAAGCTCTCTTAATGATAGCTGTTAAAATCAGACCATTGATGGATGGAAATGTGTCTAAATTAATGCTCGTATATGTAGATTTAGGGTTAAAATCAGACCATTGATGGATGGAAATTCTATTAGAAATAAACATTTTAAACTAATCCCATGTTAAAATCAGACCATTGATGGATGGAAATCCAGGATGGGAGACATTAAGAGGGATTTTTAAATCCGTTAAAATCAGACCATTGATGGATGGAAATCACTCATGACAAATGTCGTGGTGGTTATAGCAAGTTAAAATCAGACCATTGATGGATGGAAATCATCTAATTAATGAATTGAAGTATTTCCAATACATTAAGTTAAAATCAGACCATTGATGGATGGAAATGGGGGAACTCAGAAAGACTTTGAAATCTTGTCCAACTATGCTAGTTAAAATCAGACCATTGATGGATGGAAATTGCACTTCAATCATTAGTGCAAGACATGATATCAAACTGTTAAAATCAGACCATTGATGGATGGAAATAATGCGATTACTGCAACAGTTTGTAATTTATTGAATAATCGTTAAAATCAGACCATTGATGGATGGAAATTTTTTCGATAGTTATATTTACAAAAATATTTAAGTTAAAATCAGACCATTGATGGATGGAAATATTTGTATGACGGTATTAAGAATGTTAATAGCATTATTGTTAAAATCAGACCATTGATGGATGGAAATCCTTTTATATTTCCTCTATCCGTATATATTACGTTCAGTTAAAATCAGACCATTGATGGATGGAAATTTTTGTATATCGGTATTAAGAAAGTTAATATCACTAGTTAAAATCAGACCATTGATGGATGGAAATTATAATTGTATTTTGAAGTCTTTTAAAAGGCTTCAAAACCGTTAAAATCAGACCATTGATGGATGGAAATATAATCTCTGGTGTAATATCAGGAATTGGAAGTGTTGTGTTAAAATCAGACCATTGATGGATGGAAATTTTTTTAATTCATAGGTCGGCGGAACTCTAAATTCCATAGTTTTGTTAAAATCAGACCATTGATGGATGGAAATATGAAGTGCATTGAGCACTTCATTT
Organism: Methanothermococcus sp.; assembly: GCF_015523155.1. Lineage (GTDB taxonomy): Archaea > AGJL01 > Methanococci > Methanococcales > Methanococcaceae > Methanofervidicoccus. The sequence goes on along the minus strand of NZ_WAKW01000003.1, from coordinate 76,532 downwards.
CTGAGGGCGTCTATTCTTTCGTTAAAATCAGACCATTGATGGATGGAAATTTTTATATTTATTATAAAATTCTGTTAATTTTAATTGTTAAAATCAGACCATTGATGGATGGAAATAAGATAAAATAGCTAGACTATATTCCTCACCCTCAAGTTAAAATCAGACCATTGATGGATGGAAATCCTCATCACGGAATTAAGGGGTAATTATTGTCTGTCGTTAAAATCAGACCATTGATGGATGGAAATGAACCTTGCAGGCTTAACTGCATAGATGTGATGATGTTAAAATCAGACCATTGATGGATGGAAATCTCTTTGTGATTTTTTCCTTCTACTCTGAAAAAGACGTTAAAATCAGACCATTGATGGATGGAAATTTTCTCGCTATTATAGCGAGAGGGGGAGCTTAGGAAGTTAAAATCAGACCATTGATGGATGGAAATTAGGTGATTAATTATATGGTGTCATATTTCAAAGTAAGGTTAAAATCAGACCATTGATGGATGGAAATGGTATGATTATCATTGCCACCGCTGAGGTATGAACTCAGAGTTAAAATCAGACCATTGATGGATGGAAATTATAGATAAATGGTATTGGGTCAAATATCCGGCAAGAGTTAAAATCAGACCATTGATGGATGGAAATTGGTTTTCACCTACTACCCTAAATTGTATACCCCATATACCGTTAAAATCAGACCATTGATGGATGGAAATTCAGATAAATAAATGTTAAAATCGACCATTTATGAATAAAATAAATGTTAAAAATATAAATAAACTAAAATTAATCGATTTCTACATAAATATCTTTATTTTTTTTCATGGCATTTAGAAGCTCCTTTCCTATACCTGTTTTTTTAGTTATTTTAACAATTCCACCTGAACCTACTGTCGCATTACAGAGGTAATCTCCATCAACATATATTTTAATATTTGCCCCTATAAACTCTTCTCCAACATCTACAATAATATGTTTTTTGGATTCTGTTAATTTTGTGGTTTCATAATCACTTACAAATTCGTATTTTTCATATTCTTCAAAAGGTTCTTCTTCAAAATCAGTTTTCATGCTTTTTCTTTCAACATTTATTCTGAGACCCAATATATTTTCCAACTTTGTTATCTCCTTTCCACCTTTTCCAATAATTGCAGGAACATATTTTTCAAGAACAATTAAATCGATAATGTTGTCGTCATTAATTTTAACATCTATATCTTTTCCAATATTTCTCGGCAAATGTTTCATTAAAATTTCTTTTATTTTTTCTTCTGCATATTTGTAAATTGGAGATTTAGATGCTCCCTCTTCCTTTATAGGCATGACCACTACCTGCTCACCATAGCTATATATTTCATATTCTGGCTCTTTTGTTTCAAAATCTCTTACTTCAATTACAGGTCTTGCCAAATCTGCCTCCTTCATACCGTGTGGAACTTTAACAGTGAAATGCACTTCATAAACCTTTTTTATCTGTCCATTTTCTATATATATTACAGTATCCACTATCTGAGGTATTATACCGAGCTCTACTCTACCAATAAGACGCTGGATGGCGTCGATTGGTTTTGAGGCATGAACTACCCCAACCATTCCAACACCAGCCATTCTCATGTCGGCGAATATTTCAAAGTCCCTTGTTTTTCTTACCTCATCGTATATTGTATAATCCGGTCTAACAAGCAATAGAATATCACAGGTGTTTTCCATATTACCTTCAAGTGGTGCATACTGCGTAATCATCTTTCCAACTTGAAGGTCTCTTGGACTCTCCATGGTTTTTACTATCTTATTGTTATTACAGTAAAATTCTGCCAATGCCGATACAAATGTCGATTTTCCACTTCCCGGACTTCCAGAAACAAAAATTCCCTCTGCTTTTTCCTTCAACCTTTCTAAAAGCTTATCGGATAATTTATAATCATCAAGAGAAACCTTTGTAATCGGTCTAACTGCGGTAATTTCAAGCCCTTCTGAAAATGGAGGTCTTGCTATTGATATTCTCAGGTTTACAAGTTGAATTACTGTGGCACCCCTCTTCTGAATTTCAATAAATCCATTGTTTTGTTCAGTGTATTTCAATATATTATCAATTAAATACTCCATCTTTTCTCTTGTTAATTTTTCATCGCCAATTGGAACAAGTTTAACTTCTCCTGGTTTTCCCTTTTTTGCATAAGGAACACAGTTTTCTTTTAAATGAATGGAAGAGGTTATTTCATCGAAATAATCCTTTAAAACCAATTCAACCCTTTCCTCTTCAACTTCTAAATAATAGGATTCAATGCCCTGAGCTCTTGCAAGGTTGTGCTGTATCCTATCACTTGTAAGTAATATAGAGTTTGTTTCCTTTGCCACTTTTCTAATCATAGCATCTATTTCACCAGCTTTTGCAAGTGAAACGATATCCACTGATGGTCTCTTCCCATAATATTCTATTTCAATATTATGTTCCTTTGCAATATCCACCAATCTTGTTAATTCCTCTATACCTAAATACCCTATTTCTCTACCCTTATTTGCCTGAGCTTCCAACTCTGAAACTACCGCCTCTGGAATAATGATTTTGCTGTTCTTTATTACGTCCTTTTTTATGAGCTCCGATATTTTTCCATCGATGACTATGCAGGTATCGACGGTAATTTTTTTATTCTGTAAATTTAAACTCTCACTAACAATCATAATCTCCCTCACTTTATACGATAAATTTTAAGATAATTTTATAATAGTGAATATATCAATATCATATGATAATATGATTTATATATTTATTTTAAATTATTTTAAAATTCATAAAGATTGTTAGGTGATGGCATGCTATTTAAACACAATATAAAAACAAATTCAAGAGAAGAAATGATTGATATTACAGATTATATAAAAGAATCCATAAAAAACTCAAAAATCAGCGATGGAATTGCCGTAATATATGTCCCGCACACAACAGCAGGTTTAACAATCAACGAAAATGCCGACCCATCTGTTAAAAAAGACATTCTAAAATTTTTAAATGATAGGATACCAAAAAATTATAATTTCACACATTTGGAAGGCAACTCAGACGCCCACATTAAGAGCTCACTATTTGGGAGCTCATTAACTGTAATAATATCACATGGAAAACCATTACTTGGAACTTGGCAGGGCATTTATTTCTGCGAATTTGACGGACCAAGAAACAGAACATTTTATGTTAAAATGATGGAGTAATGATATTATGATAAAAAAGGTAAAAACTTTAAACTGGGATGAGCTCTCTTCAAGTCATAAGGAGGACTATGTGTGCATTGAAGAAAATTATGATTTATATATTAACGATAAATTTATAGAAAAAATGACGTCATCACCCAAGGATTTAAAGGAGCTCGGGGCAGGTTATGTTATTTCAGAGGGTTATTTAGAACCAGGGGATATTAAGGATGTTCATATCGATAACGATAAAATAATAGTAATAACTAACGAATCGAAAATGTCAAAATCTAAAAAAAATGATGATAAAAATAATAAAAACAATAACAACGATAAAAATGGCTCCAATAGCATGAATAACATAAAAGTACCTCTAAAAACCATTTTTAAAATCATGGAATATATGTCAAATATCACAGGAGTATGGAAAATAACAGGTGGAACTCATTGGGCATGTCTATTTGATTTAAATGGAAAGGAAATAATCACCATTGAAGATATTGGGAGACACAATGCAGTTGATAAAGTAATAGGTTATGGAGTTCTAAATAATATAAATTTGGACGATAAAATATTGGTTTCAAGCGGAAGACAGCCCTATGTCATGGTAAAAAAGGCAGTTAATGCCAAAATACCCGCAATAATATCAAAATCCCCATCAACAGATAAAGGTGTAGAGCTCGCAAAGAATAACGATATTGTATTAATAGGTTTTGCCCGAAAAAACAGGTTTGTAGTATATAATGGTTTTGAAAGAATTATTGATGAAGATAAATAATATATCATTAATAAAAATATTCATAAAATTGTGGATACCATGGAAAAATTCTTATTTACCGACTGGACAAGAAAGAAAAGAAATTTAAAAGATTTGAATCAGTTAAAAAGAGATATAATAAAGAATTTTAAAGAAAACCAGCTTAAAGATAAAAAAATAGTTTCTATGCTCAGTGGTGGAAAGGACAGCTCAACAGCACTTTACATTGCAAAGGATTTAGATTTAAATGTTTGTTTGTGTATTCATTTTGTCCATAAATGGAGCTGGAATTTGGCTAAGGAACAGGCTCAAAAAATAGCCGATGAATTAAATATTCCCATACTGTTCTACGACATAACCGAAGATTTGAAAAAACGAACAAAAGGTGCAAAGGGGGGAAGCATCTGCCGAATCTGCAAGAACATAATGAAGGATAAAATGATGGAAATAGCCAAGAAGGAAGGTGCGGAAATCATACTAACTGGGGATACAGCACTTGAAAAGATTTCAGGACCCATATTTCAATATTTAAGGGAGACATACGGCATAGAAAAATTTGATAAAATGGAGCTCACCCCAGTTCCAAAAAGATATAATAAAATGTTTTTTAGACCCCTTATAAGATGTAGTTATGACGATGTTATTAAACTCAAAAATTATTATGGAATAGAGATAAAAAGAATCCATGAAGTCGGCGATAAATTCGGATATTGGAGGGAAGGTTGCCCATTGCAGTACTGCGACTACGATACAACAATAACTGAGGAACTTTTAGATGATTTATACATCTGCAATAAAAAAATCACAGATTTAGCAAGAAAACACGGGTTTAGGGCATCCATAAAACTTCCTTCAAAGGAATTAATGGTTGTTCCCTATAAAAAAGAATATATAGATATAATAAAGAAATATTTATACGATTTATATAAAATATGATGATAGATAAATATAATGGGATATCATGGATAAAAAAGACCAAAATGACAATATGGAATATATTTTTGCGATAATCTCAACTCTTATATTCTTTGCAGGTATGATTACCATTATTGTTTTAATAATCGCATATAATAATTTATATCTTATATGGGTGTTATTTATACCATTGATGATTCTATTTTGGTTAATATCATTGGGGTGGGCACATAACGGAGATTTGAATAAAGGTGAAATGAGGAGAGCTCTTGCAGGTGCCATTTTCAGTGTTTTTATAATCATTATACTACTTGTTTTAACAAAGGATAATTTAATAGATAATAATAAGGATATTATTAATTTCTTCTTTGGAGTGGTATCAACAATCATAGGATTCTATTTCGGATATAGAAGTGGAAGGGAAAAAGAAAAATAATATAAATTATATTAATTTAATATATTCATTAAAAGCCTCTCTCGAAGTGCCCACAACGATTCTTTTATAGTCTCCATAGGGTGAGCTCACACCTTCCAATTTTCCTCTTGCAATTACTCTTTCACCATTAAAGGCCTGACCTGCATAGGTATGAGTAAATGAAACTATTTCTTTAATATCCTCAGGTTTCAATTTCAATTTATATTTTTCTTTCAAATTTATAATTTTAACATTATTTATCTTGTAGATTGCAGGGTTATCAAATATATAATCGTCATTAATTATATCGCATTCAATTTTAATAAATCCTAAATTTTTATAACTATAATCTCCATATTTTGAGTTTATCTCATTCCAATCTCTTGTAGCAAGTAAATCAAACATTGTATTATTTATCACTCCCCTATTATATTTCCTCTTCTCATGCCAGACAAATTCATCATATGAAAGGGTGCCGTCTTTTATTCTTTTGTTGTATGCCTTTTTCCAAAAATCATTAGACAATGGATGAATATTATCCTTTTTTTTATTAAAAATCGTTTTTAAAACACCTCTTGCTTTTTTGTGGTTTTTCATTCCATATATAACAAAATCAATATCTGAGCCCTCGTTGTTTAATTTTATCACTGTTGAACCTGAAACTCCCATATATTTATAGTTTAATCCATAAGCATGAAGTTCATCTGCCAAATCTTTACATTTTTTTTCAAATTCATTATTTTGTTCGTTCAATATCTCCTTTAATCTATCATTTGGACTTAATATATTGGTTATACATTCCCTTGGAACTGCGTGTAATACTATGTCTTTTGTTTCATCGTAAAATAAATATTCTGGAAAATAATCCTTTAAAATATTGTATGTTTTTGTTGTATCTGTTATTTTTATATATTTATTTCCGTTCATCTGTCGTCGTATATCATTCCTATTTAAATTGTATTTGGTTATTATATCGTCATCTACTGCATCAAGGTTTAAATACCTTAAAAAAGCAAAAACCCTGTCTTTTGGATGTTCATAGGTATTTACTGCAAAATATCCAATTTCTGTTTCTACAAAATCTCTCAATCTTACTTTCAACATAATTTCACTTTAATTTTAAGTTTATAAAAAAATAAATTATATACTATAATTATCCACAATCTACTTAAAAAAATAAAAATTATCCCTTTTTAAACCCCAACGCAAAACCTGCTACAAATCCCGTGCCTAAGGATAACGAATGTATAATACCTACAAACTGGCTACCATAAGATATTATGGATGATTCTACATTTCCAAGTAGTGCTGCAAATGCCTCCTTATTTATAGATATTATTCCGAGTTTTGCAAGATATAAAAGGCTTAAAAAATATATACCTACCAGTGCTACTACAATTTTTATGGCTTTTTTAATGCCCCATCCTATAATTGCCCCACTTATAAATCCAGTTCCCAAATCTGGTAAAAATTGAGTTATATCCATAAAATCACCATTATTATTGGTTTATTTCTGATATAGTTATATCGTTAAGATTTTCTAAATTCTGTGTTATTGCACAGATAGAGCCATATTCAAATTCTTTAAAACATACATATTGCTCTCCTACAATACTATCTTTGTACCTATACTCCTCGACATCCCATCCATTGTAATGTGTTTCATCAACTAACTCCATACTTTGATTTTTAAGTTTATTACATATTATATGTTTCATAGCTTCTTTATTTATTGGCAATTTATATATTTGCATGATGTTATATCCATCTGTATAAGTATTTTGGTCCTTTTTATTCCAGCCTTTAACTTCAACATGGAGCGGAACATAGTATAAATCGAATTTAGTTAGGTCCATAATTTTAGATATATTTGTTTTTAATTTTAAATTACCTATTAATATATTATTTTTAGTTTCAGCACTAGAATTTATAACCTTTATACCATTGATACTCTTTAATCCAGCAATCAATTCTTTAAGATCATCGCTCTTATATGTGACTATCTTCATACCTATATATTTATCGTATGCATTCATACATACTGCACTTTTATTGCTATATAATATTACATTACTTGGTGCAATATATTTTACCCATTTATTATCTGGTTTTTTTATATATTTGGAATTTATAAAAATATATCCATTTTCAGGATTGATATTATTAGATTTAAACAGTATTCCTAAAAACCAAAGTGGAGTTTTAATGGCAATTTCTTCAGTATTTTCCAAATTAATATATACACCATTTATAAAATAAAAAAAGAACGATGGTATATTTTCCTCTGAGTTTTTGCTTGTTATTTTTGATACCATAGAATTATCGGTATATATAAAGTTAGGATATGGACTGTTATCTACAATTTTAGCAACTTCTTCGGCATTGGCTGAACATACCATAATGGATAAAATCCCAAACATCAATATTATTTTTACCCTGGAAGTCAACGAGGTATTTAGAAAATCTTTTTTGATTTTCTTTATATTTTTCATATAATCACCAAATATATTATTTCACAACACAAACACATAGATATGAAAAATCTATATTTATTATATTTTTTAATTCATCATATATTATTCTTTCGTTTTTGTATGTGAGGTTTTCACAAACTATTATTTTTTTATTGGGACTTATGCCATTGTCTATTAAATATTTTACATCCTCTTTTAGATTATTTGGCAGGAATATTACTTTTTCGTTGTTTTTTATTAGGTTTAGAAGGATTTTTCTATTTTCCTCCTTTCCATGAAGTGTTAAAATATGGTAATCCTCCCACGAAATTTTCAATCTTGAAGCTGCAATTTGAACAGAAGATATACCTGAGATTACACTAATATCCTCCTTTTTTGCGATGTTATATTTTAAAACTGTTTTTAATAATCCACTAAAACATGGGTCTCCTGTGGATAATATTGCAATGTTTTTATCTTTATTGCTCCTAACTATATTTTTTAACTCCCTAACCAAATTTTTTGTTAATATATATTTTTTATTTTCTTCAATATCAAATAACTTCAACGCTCTGCTACTACCAACTACAATATCGGAGTTTTCCACGATTTCAATTGCATTTAATGTAAGGTATTTTTTATCTCCTGGACCTATTCCTACAATATATATCATAATTTAACCATATTTAATTTTTTTATTTTAATTATTATTGTATTTAAGTATGCAGTGAATTATATTAAAAAACTTTATATATCAATATTGTTAAATGAATATTATAATAATTGATGTGATACTATGAGAGTTATTGGAGTAATTGGTCCGAAAAAATCTGGGAAAACCACCCTTATATGCAACATTTTAAAGAAATTAAAAGATATGAATATTGATGTAGCCGCTGTAAAACATAGTTTCCATGACGTTGAAGTTGATAAGGAAGGAACAGATTCCTACAATTTTAAACTTTATTCAAATGTGTCTATTTTAGCAGACAATAGTAAAACTGTATTCTTTTATAATAAAATGAATTTATATGGGATACTTTCCAAACTAAATAATGAATTTGTTATAATAGAAGGGTTTAAGGAGCAATTAAAAGAATTAAATATTCCAAAGATACTTATGGTAAAAGGAGATGAGGGTTCTGAGCTCTTAGATTCTCAAACTCTTATGATGATTAAAGATTACAATTACAATATTGATGAAGTTGTAGAAAAGGTGCTTGAAAAAAGTATAGTCCCAACATACAGTCTAAACTGTGGTCACTGTGGATATAACTGTAAGTTGTTTGTAGAAAAGGTCATTAGTGGGGAACTGCGATGGAACCAGTGCGTAATGGCAACAGGTGTAGAAATGATAGTTGATGGAAAAACCATTCCTATAAATCCGTTTGTTTCACAGATAATTAAAAACACCCTAAAAGGTATTATAAGTTCATTAAAGGGAGTGGACAATGAGCCAAAAAATATCTCTATAAATATTAAAAAAATTTGATTATTTATTTTTTAAATTTATATTTTTTTATAAAAATCGTTATCTATAAATATCATACATTGCAATAATTACCATAATTAAATATACATATTGAAAAATATATAAATATAAGATGGGATGTTATATTTATATATAATATTTAATAAATTTAAAAACCTAATTTTTGGTGATAAAATGGTTGTAGATGAAAATAAATATGAATATATGGCTGAAATTTTCAAAGCCTTTGCTGACCCAACAAGATTAATGATATTGAGATTATTAAGTGAAAACGATAGCATGTGTGTTTGTAATATTATAGATGAATTAAAAAAGCCTCAACCAACCATATCTCATCATTTAAATATATTAAAAAAATCCGGTATAATAAAAGCTAGAAAAGAGGGGACTTGGAACCACTATTATATAGTAAATTCAAAAGTTAAGGATATAATTTCCACAATAGATGAGATGATTAATAAATAATCTTTTCTTTTTTTATTATTTATAATTTATAAATATTTTTAAATTTTTTATATATTTTAAATTTTTTTTATTTCCAAAATAACCTAATAATTTAAAATAAAATCTTAATTTATAAAAATAGATATAAATATTTTATAATACATTATTTATCGGTGAAACTATGGGTATTCAAGAAGAGATAAAAAAATTAGAAGACGAGATAAAAAATACACAGTACAACAAAGCTACCCAAAAACATATTGGCATATTAAAAGCAAAACTTGCAAAATTAAGGGATATGCAAAATAAACCAAAAAACACGGGAACAGGGTACTCTTACGCGGTTAAAAAAACAGGGGATGCCACAGTAGCTTTTGTAGGATTTCCATCTGTTGGTAAATCTACACTTCTAAACAAAATTACAAATGCCAATTCAGAAGTTGGAGCTTATGCTTTCACAACATTAACAATAATTCCTGGTATTTTAGAATATAAGGGAGCAAAAATACAAGTATTAGATGCCCCAGGTATTATTACTGGTGCAGCCTTTGGAAAAGGTAGGGGTAGTGAAGTATTAGCCGCCATTAGAAATGTGGATTTGGTAATGCTTGTTGTTGATGTATTCTCACCTGAACATATTCCAGTAATTGAAAGGGAACTCTATAATGTTGGTATTAGATTGGACCAAAGACCACCAGATGTTAAGATTGTAAAAAAAGACAGAGGTGGAATTAATATAAATACCACAGTTCCTTTAACAAACATAGACGAAGAAACAATTGTAGCAATTCTACACGAACATAGGATACATAACGCAGATATTGTAATAAGGGATGATATTACAACAGACCAATTTATAGATGTGATTAGTGCAAATCGAGTATATATCCCATCTCTTGTTGTTGTGAACAAGGTGGATTTAGCCAATGAAGAACATATTCAAAGAATTGAAAAAGTTTTAAAGGATAGACCACATATTCTTGTTTCAGGTTATAAAAATATAAATATTGAAGAATTAAAAGAAAATATTTTCAATACCCTTGGATTTATGAAGGTTTATTTAAAACCACAGGGTAAAAAACCTGACCTTGACGAGCCACTTATTATTTTAAAAGGCTCCACTGTTGAGGATATATGTAATAAACTCCACAGAGATTTTGTAAAGAATTTTAGGTATGCGCTTGTTTGGGGAAAATCTGCAAAATATCCTGGTCAAAGGGTAGGTCTTAATCATGTATTGGAAGATGAAGATATACTTACAATCGTTATAAAAAGAACATAAAATGGAATATATTCAGTGAATTACTGTCCTTACGGACGAAGCTTCCAGCCTGTCCCGTAGTCTCCACAGGCGTCACTTCGGACTGTCCCAGCCCTAGGCTACCTTTTCTTTTCGGTAGCAATAAATATTGTGAGAATAGTTATATAAATAATTTTCGGCTTTCATCCCCCAGTAGCGAAGTGGAGACCTAAAACTAACTTTTAAGTTTTCATCACTATTGTTCAATGCTAATTAGAAAAACCTTCGGTTTAAACAAAACTCTTCGAGTTTTGTAGCTCGAAATCGGAGATTTCGATTTTTGCTTGCTTACTTTGTAAGTGAAATGAAGGATTTTTTAATTCTTATCTTCGCGAAGCGAGGAGATATTACAATCAAACGAAGTTAAAATCCGAAGGATTTATAACAGAAGGGACTTCTTGTGGAATAAGTTAAAATTAAATAAAATAAAATTATATAATGAAAAAAATAAAATATAACTTAATTATGAAAATAAAAAAATATAAAAAATAGATGATACAATGGAAATCAGTAATAAAAATAGAATAGTAGTAGAAGAAGAGGATAAAGAAACTGAAATGATTGAAAAACTAATGAAAGCTGGAAAAATCCACGCTGAAATAATGGAAGAGGCTGTAAATCTTATAAAACCAGATGCCAAACTTTACGATGTAGCCGAATATGTTGAAAATAAGACAAGAGAACTTGGAGGAGAAGTGGCATTTCCTTGTAATATATCCATAAATGATATTGCAGCACATTATACACCTATTTATGGGGATGAAAAGGTATTCTCTGAAAATGATGTTGTAAAGTTAGATGTCGGAGTTCATGTTGATGGATACATAGCAGACGGTGCAATAACAATTGATTTGTCGAACTCATATAAGGATTTAAAAAAGGCGTCAGAGGATGCCCTATATACCGTAATTAAAGAAATCATACCACCAATGAATATTGGGAAAATGGGAGAGATTATACAGGAAGTAATTGAGAGTTATGGTTATAAACCAATATCAAACCTATCTGGTCATGTCATGGAACAGTATGTTCTACATTCTGGGATAAGTATCCCTAACGTAAAGGAGAAATCAAAAGATTATATTGATGTTGGAGATATTGTGGCAATAGAACCTTTTGCAACTGATGGATTTGGAAGGGTATTTGATGGAAATGAAAAACACATATTTAAATATATAAAATCAAGACCTCTTAGATTACCCTCTGCAAGGAAAATATTAAAGATTATCGAAAAAAAATATCCACACCTTCCATTTGCAGAGAGATGGCTTGCAAATGAAGACCCAAAATATAGGGCAGGATTAAGAAATTTGATGAGCTCAGGTTGCATATATGGTTATCCCACATTAATTGAGAAAAATCATGGTATGGTAAGTCAGACTGAACATACAGTTTTAATTACTGAAAATGGAGCAAAAATTACAACAAAAAAATAAAAATAATAAAATTATATTATATATTAATAACGGTGATGTTATGATTGTAATATTAAATAATGGAGGTCAATATGTCCATAGAATACATAGGAGTTTGAAATATTTAAATATACCTTCAAAAATAATTCCAAATGACACACCATTATTTGAAATTGAAGGAAATGAGGAAATAAAAGGCATAATATTGAGTGGTGGTCCAGATATCGAAAAAGCATCAAAGTGTATAGATATTGCTTTAAATTCAAAACTCCCAATATTGGGCATTTGTTTAGGTCATCAATTAATAGCCCGGGCATATGGTGGAGAAGTTGGAAGGGCAAAATCTGAGGAATATGCCCGTACAAAGATATATGTTAAAAATAAAAATGATTTATTCAAAAATATACCCAAAGAATTTACTGCATGGGCATCTCACAAGGATGAGGTTAAAAAAATCCCTGAATGTTTTGAAATTCTTGCATATTCTGACATTTGTGATGTAGAATCCATAAAACACAAGGAAAAACCAGTATATGGCGTGCAGTTTCATCCAGAAGTATCCCATACAGAATATGGGTCTGAAATATTAAAAAATTTTTGTAGAGTTTGTGGATTAAATGATGAATAATGGATATATTGATTACTCTAAAAATTTTTTTCCAAGATTGATATATTTTTCAGACCCTACTTTTTTAATGATTTTAAAATAATTTTCCATCTCTTCTTTAATTTTTTTTCTTTTCTCATCATTCACAATATTTAATCGTGAATACAATACTGCCATCTCCACAATAAGACCTACTGCCCTATTGTAGGGCTTAAATGGGGGATATTTCAAATCTTTTTCTAAAATTATGGTGCTTTCAACAATCATAAGTTTAGAATTTCCATAATCATTTTTAGATTCTATAATTTTTCTATTATTTATTTTTGCCAAGTATATTTTGTAGGAATCCTTTAAGTATGGTATTAAACAGTCGTTATATTCCAAATGCCCATAATTTCCCTCATCATTTAGAACTGATTCAGCTATTAAATATGGAGAGCATATATTTATTATAAAATAATCTTCATTTTTTAAATTTTCGTAGGTGTGGGAGCCTTCATAGAGATGAGCAACTAGGATTTTATTATTTTTATAATATACTCCTATGGGAGCTCTGTTATCTTCATTAGTTTTACTATTTTTTGAGGTTATTACCACTTCATATTTCATATTATCTCCAAATTTATTATATTTTATTTCAATTACTAAAACATAAAAAATTAGTTTTTTTCAATTTGATAATATACGCCCTGCTTTGTATTTCTTCTCTTTAATTCATTTGAAACTTCATTCAATATATTTAATCGGTGCAAATTCCATTCCGGAGATATTTTTATTTCGTCGGGGGTTTTATCCTTTGACAATCTTTGAATCAACACATAAGGAGATAATCGTTCTAAAAAATCACATACAAGCTTAATATATTGTTTTTTGTCAAGGGTTTTATATTCCCCTCTCCAATAAAGATTTTCCAATTCGGTATTTTGGATTACAACCAATGGATATATTTTAAGTGCATCTATCTCAAGTTTAGAAAGTATTTTGGCAGTTTTCATCATATCATCCCATGTTTCATTGGGTAAACCTAAAATAACATGACCGCATACAAAAATACCTCTTTTTTTACATTCTAATATTGTTCTTACAGTATCTGAAACCTTATGTCTTCTGTTTAGAATATTTAATGTTCTTTGGTGCATAGTCTGTATTCCTAAATCAATCCATATTTCGTAACCTTCATTTACATAATCTTCTAAAATATCCAATTTTTCATCTTCAAGACAATCAGGTCTAGTTCCAATAGATAAGCCAATTACATCCGGATAGGAAAGAGCAAAATCCCAGAGTTCCTTTAATTTATTTGGGGTTCCATAAGTGTTTGTTCCAGGGTAAAAATATATATAAAATTTTTCAATGCCTTTGTTTTTTTGTTTTTCAATCTGTTTTTCAATCTGTTCCTTTAATGGGTATTTTGTATTGCAATATTTTACACTTATTGGTCTACCCATCTTTGGACAGAAAATACATCCTTTTGTATCCAATGTTCCATCCTTATTTGGACATGTGAATCCTGCATCAACAGGTATTTTAAAGGTTTTATAATGTTTTACTCTTTTAATATATAATCCGTATTGTGCTATCGGAAATCCGTCAGAATAAATGTTATCAATGATATTTTTATCAATAGTTTTAATAATATTTTTGTTTTTGGAAGAAGGTATTTTATTACAATTTATATTACTTTTATCTATATCAATATTGTTAATATCTATATTTTTAGATTTTTTGTTATTATGGTTGATTTCAGTCATAACATCACCATCATCATATATAAAATAATATTTTAAAAGAATATTACTATTTACGATTAAAAAATAAAAATAATATAAAGATATATGATAGACTAAGTAAATATAATATTTAAACATGACATGATGTATATATAAAAAGGATATTATAAATTATATATCTAAAATTTATTTTAAATTTATACGTTTAATTGGTGAAATAATGGAACTTCATATTGATGAGAAGAAACTTTTGAAAATATTTCAAGATAGCGGAAAAGAGGAAATTACTGTTAAGGAATTGGCAGAAAATGAATTAATGGGTTCAGAAACAAAGGTCATGAGAACTGCATTGTGGCTGTCTGGAAAGGAATTGGTAGAAATTATTGAGGATAAAAAAGAATATATTAAATTAACAGAAAGGGGAGAAAAGGCGTTAAATGAAGGTTTTCCAGAAAGAAAAATTGCAAATTATTTAAAAGAAAAAGGTATAAATTCAATACCAATTAAAGACCTTGGAAATATATTGGATAAATCTGAAATAAGTCCTGCATTGGGAAATTTGAAGAAAAAAAAGATTGCGAAAATTGATAAAGGGAATATTATTATAGACAATTTAGATTATATGGATGAAGAGGAAGAGCTCCTAAAAAAAATAAAAATAAATAATAATTTAGAAGAATATAATAATGCAAAAGCCATTGATAACTTGAAAAAAAGAGGATTTATCGAAGTTGAAGAAATAGTCGATAGGACAATTAAATTAACAGAAAAAGGAAAAGAATTCATAAAAAATCCAATTGAAATAAAGGAAGAGATATCTCAATTAACCAGAGAGCATATCATTAGTGGAAAATGGAAGGAATGCCACATAAGACCTTATGATGTGAATATTCCAACAGAAGATATATATCCTGCAAAAATTCATCCCATGGCAAGAGTAATAAATGAAGTTAAGGATATTTTAATTGGGATGGGGTTCAAGGAGGTAAAAAACCCTATCGTTGAGGTAGAATTTTGGAACTTTGATGTATTATTTGAACCGCAAGACCATCCAGCAAGAGATATGCAGGATACATTCTTTTTAAGATATCCTGACAAAGGGGATGTTCCAGCTGAGCTCCTAAAAAAAGTTAAAGACATACATGAGAACGGCATGTTCGATGGTGAAAAGATTTCTAAGGGATGGAGTTATAAATTTGACGAAAATATATCAAAGAGAACAGTTTTAAGAACTCATACAACCGTTTCGTCAATAAAATATTTAGCTTCATTATCGGATGAAGAAAAAAATCACGCTCATAAGGTATTTTGTATAGATAGGGTATTTAGGAACGAAACTATTGATTATAAGCATCTTCCTGAATTTTACCAATGTGAAGGAATAATTATGGATGACGATGTTAATTTTGATAACCTAATGGGCATTTTAGTGGAATTTTTAAGGAGATTGGGCTTTGATAAAGTCAGAGTAAGACCTGCATACTTCCCATTTACAGAACCTTCATTGGAAGCAGAGGTTTATTTGGAAGGAAAAGGATGGCTCGAACTTCTCGGAGCTGGAATATTCAGACCTGAGGTGCTTAAACCCATTGGAATAGAAAAACCAGTTTTGGCATGGGGCATTGGATTGAGTAGATTGGCTATGCTTAGGTTGGGATTAACTGATATAAGGGAGCTCCATAAGAATGAATTGAACTGGCTTAAAAAGGTTAAATACAGGCAGTAAAAGCGTAAAATAAAATATGGCAACTTAAAATTATTATAATATAATAATATAATAAAAATAATTAAACTATAAAATGGGAAAAAATGGGAATTGAAGAATCTATAAAGTGCGCGTATGTTGAATCATACAATGGGATTAGAAAAGGAGATAAAAAAGAAGAGGTTGAATTGATTAAACAAATGATATTAAATGCAAAAAATATCGTCGTTGCAACAAACAATCCAAAAAAATTTAAAGTAGTAAAGGATATTCTCCTAAAGATATTAAATAAAGAAAAAAATAAGAATATAGTTATATCAAAAATAGATATACCCACAGAAGTTTCAGATTTAACAAGGATGCCTGCATTAAATAAGGGCTTAATTGCCGCGGATACTTCAAATGCCGATATTATTATTGCAAGAGGTAGGTTCGGCGTTCCAGGTTCTGGCTCAATGTTATTGATTATGGACAATAAAGGAAGGATATTAACAGGTTCATTATCTCCGTCATCAATCATACATAAAAAAAGTATTGAAGATACGGTAAAAAGTGAATTAATCGATGCACTAAAAAGGATTGGAATTACAGGTAATCATTGGTGATAATATGAAATATGGTATAACAGAAACCGTAAAAACAATAGAATCAAAAATAAAAGTTAAAGATATTATTTATGACATTGTGGAAAAAAAGACAAACGCCATAAAATACTTTTTAGAGGGGCAAGAATTTAAACAAGCTATTGTTTTTGGTGCTTATTTATGTGGAAATTATATGGCTCACTCACTAATAAGAGATTCAGATGAGGTCATACTTGTAGATGTTTATCCACATTTAAAAGATATAATAATAAACGAAAAAATAACATTTATGGATTCAAACAAATTCAATTTAGCATTGAGAAATGGAAAACTAAACCCTGATTTGATTGTTGATATAACTGGAATAGGTGGTATAGAACCAGAGATTCTATCACAATTTAATCCAGATGTGCTTATTGTAGAAAATCCAAAATGCACATACGATATAGATATTTTTGAAATAGACAACTCCATGGAAAGATTAAATACCGGTAAAAAAAGAGGTTTGTTGAATACTTTTAGGTCATCAAAAGTTTCAAAAACTTCTGGAACTATGACTCTAACTATTGATACTGTGCTTGATTCATGTAATGAAATAAGGGAGCTCGACGGGGTGCTTTATACCATACCTAATTTGAAGTATTATGAAGGAATACTCTTCCAGGAGAAAGATGCTAAAAAATTTATAAGTGAATTGAATACACCTGCAATAACCGTAAGCTGTTTAGATGATGATATTACTCCAGAAATAGATAAAATATTATTAAAAAATATGAAGAGAATCAATTCATTTGTGGAAAAAATAAAATAATTTAATATATTTTTTATTTTTTTTAGGGATAATATGGATAGAAAACAGGGGTTTAATGTATTTAAACATATATTTAAATGGACTATTATATCGGCTGTGATAGGGGTTGTTGGGAGCCTTAGCTCCATAATCATCACAAAGATTATTGGTTTTTTATCCCCCATATCAAATAACAATATATGCACTATTCCAATTATATTGGCTTTTGCAGGTTATTTTGTAGATAAATATCCACATTTAAAAGGTTCTGGGGTAGATAGGACCTTAAACGCATATAACAAAAAGATATTGTTAAATCCCTTTATTGGATTTTTAAAAATAGTTATATCTGGTATTGTAATAGGCATGGGCGGAAGCGCTGGAAAAGTTGGGCCCTCTATTCAAGCCAGCTCCTCCTTTGCAGATTTTATATATAAAAAATTTAAGTTAAGAAATAGAAAGGCATTGCTTATAAGTGGTATTGCAGGGGGTATAAGTGGGGATTTATGTGCTCCATTAGGTTCTGCTGTTTTTGCAGCAGAGATTATAAAAAGAGAAGGATTTGAATACATATCTTGCTTTCCAGCAATAATGGCCAGTATTTTTGGATATCTATCTTATGTTGTGGTGTTTAAACAGGTGCGATTGTTTAGCACACTACTTAATTATCATATTAGTATATTGGATTTTCCAACTATATTTCTCTGTGCTATATTTTGTGGTATAATATCCTATTTATATATTCATACATTTGATGATATAAGAGTATTTTTCGATAAACTACCCTATCCCCAATATTTAAAATCGTTTGTAGGTGGATGCATTGTTGCTTTTATTGGATATTTCATTCCGCAATCCCTTGGTTTGGGTGCAGATTTGGTGAATCAATTTTTAACATTAAAATATGGAACAATTACGCTCCTATTTATTTTATTTAGTAAGATATTTACTACCTCTTTTACAGTTGGAACTGGAACCCCCGGAGGACTTGTAGTGCCTTCTATTATTATTGGAGCCTGTGCCGGGGCATTTTTTGGAACACTTATTGGAACCCATGTTATAATACCATTTGTGGTGGTGGGTATAGCAACCTGCCTATCTGCCATGGCAAATGTCCCGCTGGCTTCTGCAATATTATGCACAGAAATATTTGGTTTTGACTTTGCCATACCCTCAGCAATTGGAGCTTTAATGGGATTTCAACTTGTTAGGTGGAAAACAATATACGAAAATATTAAATTTTAAAAATTTATAATAATAAAAAATTATTTATATTTTATTTACAACGACTTCAAGGGCATTCATAAATGCATCCTTTTCAGGTATGACCACGGCAACAGGAACCCTTACAACTTTTTCAATGCTCGAACTTACAATGGGAGCGCAAATTATCGCCTTGACCCCTTCTCTTTCTGCCTGTATGGATGCAGTAATACAATCTTCTAATGTATTTGCAGGATATTCTTTTAATAGATAATCTTTGCCTTTTACAGAAAAAATTTTAGTTTTTATTTTATCCAATGAAGGTCTAGCCGCAATCACAGCTATTTTATCAATCTCATCTTTATCTTTTTCAAATTCTTTTAATGTATCAATGATTTTTTTAAGAGTAGATACCCTAAAGTCTCTCCCCTGTACTATTTTGTAAAGTGTGCTGTATGGTATTTTGGATATGTCAGAAAACTCCTTTAAAGGTATATTAAGTTCCAATAGAATTTTTTTAAATTCATCTGTGAATTTATTCGAATCCAAGCTTAATAAAAGCCTCTCATGTACTTTCATGGTTTCACAAAAATAAGTTTTATTATGTCTTTAATTAAATTATAATATAAAAAAATTTATAATTAATAAAAAATAATAATGTATTTTTTATACAATATAGTCAATACCTAAAGATTTATTTTTTTGGGAAGGTTTGGGTATTATCCTTCTAGGTGTTTCTCCTCCCCCATATATATTCGAAGATTTCACACCAGTTATTATTGTCATAACCCTAATACAGCCCTCCATAGTGGGGTCAATTCTCGCACCCCATATTACATTTGCATTGGATTCCATATTTTCAGTTATGCCTTCACCTATTCTATTAGCCTCTCCAAGTGTTAAATCTGGTCCCCCTGTAATATGTATTAAGGCTCCTGTGGCACCTTTATAATCTACATCCAAAAGAGGACAGCTTAATGTATCCTTAACAACTTTTTCAACCCTATCTCCTTTTGTTTCATAATCTACTTCACCAACACCAATCATTGCTACTCCACCATCGGTCATAATGGACTTTACATCGGCATAGTCTATATTTATTAAACTCTTTTTAGATATGGTTTCAGTAATACCCTTAACTGCCTGGGCTATTATTTCATCTGCAACTTTAAATGCCTCATTTATAGGTAAATTTGGAACAAACTCAACAAGCCTGTTATTGTCAATCACAATAACTGTATCACAACTTTCAGTTAGTCTTGCAAGACCTTCATCAGCCTTTTTTAGCCTTGCTCTTTCTATTTTGAAAGGATATGTGACCATTCCAATAACTACTGCACCATTTTCTTTTGCTATTTCAGCTACAATAGGTGCAGAGCCAGTTCCTGTTCCACCACCCATACCCGCAGTAATAAATACTAAATCTGCATTTTTTAAAACATCCTCCAATACATTTTTTGCTAGTTCAGCTGATTTTTTTCCAATTTCAGGGTATCCTCCTGCTCCAAGCCCTCTTGTTAATGTGGAACCAATTAAAATCTTTTTATCTGCATTTATATGTTCTAAATGCTGTTTATCAGTGTTTAAAGCTATGGTTTCCGCACCTTCAATTCCTATCTCCATAAGTCTATGAACTGTATTGTTTCCTGCACCTCCACATCCAACTACAATAATACTGGCATTTCCAAAATCATCTTTTGACATTTGTTTATTGTATAATTCATTATTGTTCTTTGATAAGGCTTCGCTAACCAATCTCATATTATCCTCCTTTATAAATTTAATCTTTAAAATAGATATAAAACATTTTGTATTACCATATATTTATATTTTCCTTTTTATCAAATTTAACATTTTTTATTAAATTTAAAAGGTATTAAATAACAGAAAAGTATATATACATTAAGTATAAATAAATAGATTGGCTAGGCTGGGGGGTTAGGCGTCCCCTGTAACCCGAAATCGTCTCATGCGGGAGCCGAAAACTTGGGGGCGGTATGAGCATCTTCCTGCTCATTCCCAAGTTCTGTGTTGACATTTCGTCCTGTGGGGTAAGGCGGTGGAGGGACCCACTCTGTAGGGAGTGGGCAAACCTCCTTAATCCACCGAACCCCGTCAGGCCCGGAAGGGAGCAGCGGTAGGTGGGACACCGACGCTCACAGGGTAGCGGAATCGAGCAGAACTTGGGGTAGATGGGCAGGAGGAGCTTATATCCACCCCAAGGAAGCCACTTTTTATTAAAAGAATTTTTGCTTTTTTTGTATTGTTCTATCATCATCGATTTAAGCAGTCTATTCAGCAGATAATGGATATTACGCTTTTTTACATTTTCCAAGAATATATTTTGTAAGTATTTTATTTTTATTATTTTATTATTAACCATTATATATATCCAAAATTTATTTTATATTTTCAACCATATTATTGATTATAGGATTATTGGTTTTAAAAGTGGCAGGTGATAAATTGATTGTAGGAGTTATTTCAGACACTCACATCGGTGATAGAGCAGATAAAATACCAAAGGAAGTTTATAATGAGTTTTCGAATGTAGATTTAATCATACATTGTGGAGACCTAACGTCAAAATCTATTTTAGATGAATTAGCTGATATAGGGGAAGTAATGGCAGTTAAGGGAAATATGGACTATCTCGAACTTCCAAGGGAGAAAGTTTTGAACATTAAAAACTTTAAAATAGGCATTATCCACGGAGATATAATTTATCCCAGAGAGGATTTATTAAAGATGAAATATTACAGCTTAGAAAAAGATTTGGATGTTCTTATATCTGGGCATACTCATATTCCACTTATAAAAGAAATAGAAATACCTGAATTAAACAAAAAAATCCTTTTATTAAATCCCGGAAGCCCAACAGTTCCAAGATTTCCACTTAAAACCATTATGAAAATTGAAATTAAAAATAACCTAATAAAACCTAATTTAATTCCACTTCAAAAATAAAATAGGATAAAAGGCAGAATAGGGATGAAATTAATATAAATTAATATTAAATGTAAGAATATATTTTTTTAAGTTTTGATATGAGCTCTTTTTGTTTATTTTCTATTGTGTTTTCACTGTAATCAAGAGCTCCTGTTGGACATACCATCTTGCATAATTCTACCTCTTTTTTGGCACCTCCATTGCATTTAAATATTGTTTTTGTATTGTAATCCATTCTAATAGCTCCAAATGGACAAGCCTCAATGCAAATTCCACAACCTATACATTTCTTTTTATCAACTACTACTTTATCATTTAAACGAATTAATGCATTTTCAGGACATGCTTTCATACATGGAGCATCTTCACAATGCATACATTTTAAGGGAATCCCATCCACTACGAAAATACCGTTTAAAGGACATATCCTCTCACATCTACCACAACTTACACAGAGTTTTACATTGGGCATTAGTTTCATAATTTCACCAAAAATATCATATACATTAATTTAGTGGATTACCTATTTTTGCCGAGCTCGTTATTTTTGACAGTATGTTTGAATCCTCTTTCCTATCTGATTTTGTGTATAATTTGGATATATTTTCGAGATTTTTAGTTCTTCTATCAAATATAATATTGTTTATATCCATAACCTCCAAACATCTCTTAGAACATGCTTTAACACAGGCACATTCTTTATCATTCTGCTCTATACATAACGAACACTTATGGGCTACATTGGTCATAGAAATAGCACCAAACGGACAAGCCATTGCACACAATCCACAACCTATACATTTAGATTCATCTAAGTAAATAACACCATCCTTATTTTCAATAGCCTCAACAGGACATACTTCTTTACAAGGTGCCGATGCACAATGCTGACATACTACGGGCAAATATCTATCCTCATGTTCCAATATACCTATTCTACTTATTCCATGAAGTTCCATGCATGCCCTAACACAATCTCCACAGTTATCACATTTATCATTAATCATCACTATTTTTTTCATGATAAACACCTAAGTATATATTTATAACCCCAACAATTTGCATCTTTCATCTATGTATTTTTGCAACATTTCAATGTCTTTATCTGTTAAATGTCTATATCTCTTCTGAAGTTTTACATATTCATTCAGTGGCTTTCTTTTTAAAGGTCTATAAGTTATTTTAAATTCCCCATTTTTAATTTCATAAAGTGGAAATACACCAGTTTCTACTGCCAATCTTCCTATTTTTACAGTATATTTCGGGTCATATTTCCATCCAGTAGTGCAGGGTTGAAGTGCATGAATAAATGCTGGACCTTCTATTTCACATGCTTTTTTAACCTTATTCATGAAATCCTCAGGATAGCTCAAACATGCTGTAGCAACATAAGGAACACCATGTGCAGCTATAATCATGGCCATGTCCTTTTTAGGCCTATCTTCCCCTTTTATGACAGTGCCCACAGGAGAAGTTGTTGTTGATGCAAGTAATGGTGTAGAACTACTTCTTTGAATACCTGTATTCATGTATGCCTCGTTGTCATACATTATATATAGCATGTTGTGCCCTCTTTCCATAGCACCACTTAATGCCTGGAAACCAATGTCTGCTGTTCCTCCATCTCCACCAAATGCTATTACATTTATTTTTTTATTGGCATATTTTTTTCTCTTTCTCTGTAAAACCTTTATCGCTCTTTCTACGCCACTTGCAGCTGCTGCGGCATTTTCAAAAGCAACATGTATCCATGGAACTCTCCAAGCTGTTTCAGGATATGGTGTGGTCATAACCTCTAAACATCCTGTGGCATTTACTACTATTGTATCTTTTCCAGCAGCTTTTAATGCCTGCCTAACGATAATTGCTGCTCCACACCCAGCACAACCTCTATGACCAGAAGCTAAATATTCCTCTCTTGGAAATTGTTTTTCAGTCATTTCTATCACCAAATTTTATAATATATTATTTTTAAATTATTTTATTTTTTATTTTTTATTTATTGTTCTTTTAATCCCATCCATTTGGTTTCTCCATCCTCTGCCTTTTCAGCATGTTTCATGATTTCTTTGATATCATCCTGTCTTATATCTCTTCCACCCAATCCAACAATATAGTTTGTAGTTTTTTTATCCTTTAAAAAACCAGCTAAGTCAGTATATACTGCACCTTTATTCATTCCAAAGGTTATATCCTTATCAAGGATGGCAATATTTTTAGCATTCTTTAATGCCTCCCTTATGTGGTTTATTGGCAATGGTCTGTATGTCCTTATTCTTAAAAGACCATATTCTTTTCCTTCCTGTTTTAAATCATCAATAACTTCTTTAATTGTTCCACAAACTGACCCCATGGCAACAAGCACAGTTTCTGCATTTTCTATGTTGTATGTTTCTATTAATCCATTTCCGTATTTTCTTCCAAATTTCTTTGCAAATTCTTCATTAACATCCATTATAACTTTTTCAGCATTATTCATTGCATTTTGGACATTATATTTAGATTCCATATAGCAACTTGGAACACCCACAGGTCCTTGGGTTATTGGTCTATCTGGGTCTAAATATGCATGTTTGGGTTCATAAATACCTACGAAATCCCTTACTTCTTCTTCATCAGGTAATTCCACAGGTTCAACTGTATGGGTAAGTATAAACCCGTCTAAATTAACCATAACTGGTAATAATACCTTCTCATTCTCTGCAATTTTGAATGCCTGAATTATTGAATCCAATGTTTCTTGGTTATCCGCAGCATATATCTGAATCCATCCCGTATCTCTCTGAGATATACTATCCTGCTGGTCATTCCAAATGTTTATTGGAGCAGATAATGCCCTATTTGCATTCATCATAACTATTGGCAATCTCATACCTGATGCTATAAACAATACCTCATGCATTAACGCCAATCCCTGAGATGATGTTGCAGTGAAAGTTCTTGCACCTGTTGCACTTGCCCCAATACATGCACTTATTGCTGAGTGCTCACTTTCTACCTTAATAAATTCTGCATCCAACTCTCCATTTGCAACAAACTCTGCCAATTTTTCCACACATGTTGTCTGAGGAGTTATCGGATAAGCTGAAATAACATCTACATCACATAACCTTGCAGCTTCCGCAGCAGCAGATGTTCCAGTGATAATTTTAACTTTACTCATAATCTATCCACCTTCTCTTCTATATTTAATAAATAAGCAAATATTTAGTTTATTTTTCTTCTCTTATACTACTTATGGCTTTAACAGGACATTCATTTACACATATAAGGCAACCCTTACAGTAATCATAATCTATCTCAAATTTCCCATCTTTTTCCTTAATACATCCTTCTGGACAAAATATAAAGCAGTTTTCACACATTACGCATTTATCTTTATCCATAATTGGCTTGAATACCCTCCAACTACCTGTTTTATTAGTAGAATTTCCTGGTTCGTATATTATGGTTCCAACAGTAACCATTCCATCACCTTACATAATTTTAATCTTTTTTTACTAATTACATCTTTTAGATATTTAGAATATATGGAGATAATGTTTATTCTTCTTTAATCATATTATATGCAACTTCCGCAGCTTTTGCATTTTTTTCTCCGAGTTTTTTTGGGAATGTATCCATAATTGCCTTTTTAAGTGAGTCAATGGTAACTTCTCCCGTAACTCCAGTAAATGCTCCCAATATAACAGTATTCACAATAGGGAGCCCCAACACTTCAAGAGCCACATCTGTTGCATCAATTGTATAGGTATCATAACCTTCCAATTTTATGTCCTTATTCGTGTTTATTACAATTTTTCCACCTTTTTTCAAACCACTCGTAACATCAATGGTATCTAAAAGTGTTGGGTCTTGAACTACAACATAATCAGGCTCATATATTTGACTCCTCAACCTTATTTTCTTATCATCAATTCTTGTAAAAGCCATAACAGGAGCTCCCCGTCTTTCAACACCGAAAAACGGAAAAGCTTGGGAAAACTTACCATCATAAAAAGCAGCTTTTGCTAAAATTTGAGCGGCAGTAACTGCTCCTTGACCGCCCCTTCCATGAAATCTAATTTCAATCATTACTTCACCTCATATAATAATTAATTAAATATCATTATTATTTTTAATTAAATTATTTTTAATTAAAGTTTTAACCATCATTATTAATCATTATAAACTATATTATATAAATCTTTTTATTATACGACACATGTCGTAAAGATATTACACATTTATATAAATAATATTAAAAAAATATATATAAAATAAAAAAATTACCTATTACATAATAATCTTTTAATATAGTAATATTTTAATTAAAAAAGATAAATTAAATTAAAGGTGGAATATGAAAAATATTGAAATAAATAGTGTATCTATCTCTTCAATTTCTCATGCCACAGAGGATGAAGATAAAGTTTTGGAAGCAATAGCCTATTTTTTACCAGAAAATATTGATGAAGAAAATTTAGAGGTTGAAACGATAAATTCCGAGGGATGTTTTGGAAATCCAATTTTTATCCATAAAATTACAATAGATAAAAGCAAAATGGCTAAAAAAGTATTTAATCACATTATGCAACTTATGAAATCTAATGGGAAAAATATCACTAAATTAAAAAAGGATATTGATTTAAGAATTGAAAAAAGCAAAATTTATTTAAGATTTGATAAGCAAAGGGCATATCTTAAAGAGTGCAAACTAGTAGATGGCGATGACATTATAAGAATAATTATAAATTTCAAAATTTATGTTCCAAAAAATAAAGAACAAAAGGTAAAAGAACTCATGCTAAAAGAACTAGAAAAATAATTTTGGTGAAAAAAGTGAAACCTAAATATATCGATGCCCACTGTCATATTGAAGATAAAGGATTTAACAAAAATAGAAGCGAAATTATAGAGCTCGCAAAAAACAACAATGTGGAGATGATAACTAGTGGTGCAAGTTTCGGAGGGTGTAGAAGGGCGTTGGGATTTAAAAAAGAATATAATATATATCTAACCCTTGGTTTTCATCCAGGCAATGTGCGGGCAGATGATAAGGTGGTAGATAAAGTATATAATTTAATAAAAGAGCATGAAAAAGAAATTTTAGGGGTTGGTGAAATAGGGCTTGATGTAAATGTCCAAAATATAAATCGTCAAAAGGAAATATTTGATAAATTTGTAAATTTAGCCAAGGAATTAAACAAACCTGTAATAATTCACGGCAGAGGTCTTGAAAGGGAATGTTACAATTTAATAAATAACCGAGTAATATCCATGTTTCACTGTTATAGTGGTGATGTCGAGCTGGCAAAGGAACTAATTGATGACGATCATTACATCTCCATATCCACACTTGTTTGTTTTTCCAATCATCATCAAGAACTTGTGAAAAATTTGGACTTGGAAAATATTGTGGTTGAAACGGATAGCCCATATTTATCTCCTGTGAAGGGAGAAAAAAACCAGCCAATAAATGTAATAAAAGTTGTAGAAAAGATATACGATATAAAAAAGAATGATGGAACCTACAACTATGATGAGATTGTTAATATTATATACAATAACACGAAAAAATTATTCAATATTTAATTTAAAATAATTAATAATGGTGATGTTATGGAATGCGATGCAAATACATTTACAGCAAAATTAATAAGTATAATAAGCGTTGAAGAGGGGTTAAAAAGTGAAATGTCAGATTTTATAAAAATGAGGGCGAATATTGATAAAAGAGACCTGAAAAACAATGATATTGTAGCAATACTTAATATATCTGGAACCACAAGTTATCAGGCTTTTTTTATAGATGGTAAGGAAAGTATAGAATATATTAAAACAAAATTAAAAAAAATAGGTACAAAACTAAATCATGATTCAGAAGAAATACTAAATAGATATATCGAAAAAATGGAAAAATAGAAAAAAATTATAATATTTTTATAAAGTGATATTATGGAAAACAGTAATATGAAAAATGCAGGAGGAATAGATAAACAGTGGGTAGTTTTAGCGGAGCTCGCATCTATATTAGTCCGTAAAGGAAAAATGGTTCCAGAAGAAGCTTTTTTCAGATTAAGATTGGCAAATAATATAATTACATTTTATTTATTAGATGACCATTCATCCTTTGAGGTTTTGAGGGATGCTGAAAAAGAGATTTCAAAAGTGCAGATGATACTTTTTGGGCTTTGTGATGATGAGCTCGCCAAAGAATATTTGGATAAAATGGCTAAGGCTATAAGGAATGAACTTGATGTAGTTTTCCCACTTAAAAAAACCACCTTCGACACAGAAGTTAAAAAGAGAAAAAATATAGAATCTATAAGAATAAAATTAAATAAAGAACTTCAAACTGAAATATTGGGTGATTTAAGTGAATGGTATGGTGTTATTTTTGAATTCAGTAAAGAATTGGATAATACCATTATAATTGAAGGTAATAAGGATAAAGTAAAAAACGCATTGAAGGATTTTTCTATAATTTGGAAGTATTAAATATATATAAAAAACATCCTGTCAAAAAATTAGAAAATTAAATGAAATAAATAATATATAATTTACAGCAATTTGTTAAATGGATGGTTCTCTATTGGCGTTGTTCCCATTTCTTTTGCAGCTTCTGCAATTACTGCATCGGTCATTGCCACTGCTGGAAATGCCAGTCTTGAATTATCGATAGGACCATATAAAACAAAATCAGCAGCAGCCATGGTTTGAATTATATTTGCCCCAATATCACAAACATGATGAACATCTTTTGAGAGTTGAGTTTCACCTTTTTCCCTTAATCCTTTTCTGAATTCTCTCAACCAATCCCATGCAGATGGAATGTTGTGAATACCGCTTCCTACTGGCATACCTAATTTTGCCTTAACAGCAAATGATGCTCTTACAGCAGAACCTGCACCATTACCCAATGGTGTAACAGCAACATCTATTAATGGGTATTTAATTCCTGCTTTTTCAGCTAATTCCAACATACCTGTATCTGCTGTTTTACCACCATTTAATAAAACATTCAATTTACCTTCAACTGATGGGTCCATAGGGTCAAAACATAAAACAATTGATGCCTCTAAATCACTTTCTACTAAGTTTTGGAATTCTGCCTCATCAATTGAAACATTGATAGAGTTATAAACACATTGATTAGCATAACCTGCTTCTGTTGCCCTTTTTGCTGCTGCCATTCTTGCTTCTCCTGATGTGGAGTCCAATAACATTGGTCCATCCCATACCTCAGCAACGAAGTCTATATATTTTGTCAATGCTTCGGGATTCCCACCAAACACCTGAACAAGTGCGGGGTTTCCTGTGATATCTTCCATTTCTGCCTGATTATTTATCAAATCTTCCGCAGCTGCTTTATCGAAAATACCTTTTTTTTCATCTTCAACGATTTTATGTCTTGCGTAGAATATAGTTCCTGATAAACCTGTTGGATATTCACCTGGCTGACCACCAAATTTTCTACCTGCAATTTCGATTACCATCTGTTCCTTATCAAATTTGAACATTTATAACCACCTCATTTATCCTTTATTTTATTTTAGGTAATATTGAAATATTGGTAATATTTTTGCAACTACCATCATAATTATAAACCCTATCATAAATCCATAGACAATACCTACATCTCTACCTGTTTTTTTACCTAATCTTTGTATTACTTCGGCATTTGTATTCTCTACGGTTTCATTTATATTATCCAATTTTTTTCTTAATTTTTTAAAGTCGTCTGGCGGCGTAATTACTATCGGTACATCACTCATAACATCACCTTAATAAAAGAATTTTAATACAATTGGTATTCCTACCATTACTATTGCAAATATTGCTCCACATGCAACACCTAACAGTGCCTTTGAATTTAAACCTGAGGATAATCCTAAATCTCTTGTAATTATACCTACCTTATAATCCAAATTATTTGTAAGGGTTCTAATGGCTTCCATATCTGGATTTGAAACTGTTGGAATACCTTTAATTGAAGAACCTTCCTCACCATTTGTCATATTAGCACCTCCAACCTAAACTAGAATACAAGTGAGAAGATAAGCAAGGACAAAAATATACCTATTGCTATGCCTTGAATTTTCCCATTGTAATACCCTGAGTTAAACTTTGCAACCAATGCAGCATCGTTTATTTTTTCAGAAATTATTCCCATTTTTGATTCCAATAACGCCAATTCTGGGGAATATGGTTTTAAAGCTGTACCTCCTTCCTCTTCTGAACCTCCAGCACCACCTTCTAAATCAAGCACCATAGGTTCTTCATCGATAGCACCGGGGTCTTTTGAAATACAGTCCTTAATAGCCTGTGTTATTTTACCTATATCTTCCACATCGATTAAATCCACAACTTCTACAATTTGCCTTTGAAATCTTTCAATAGCATCTTTGCCTGCGTTTTCCAAGAATGGTATAGCTCCCTTAGCTCCGATGATTCCTCCATCATCTCCAATTCCATTTTCATATAATGCTTTAAAGCATTGTCCTGTAATATGTCCCTGAACCTCAGAACCGCACAATACCATAAATCTAATATTTGGATTTGATATATAGTTTGCTACAACTTTTTCAATCCCAAGATTTTCTGTGTGACAAGGACCTGAAATAGCGGCTCCTGCTTCAATAGCAGCTTCATCTATTCCGTGGGAACCCAATGTTACTACTCCAACACAGCTTTCAGGATTTCCCACAACATACTCACCACTTACAATTGGCCATCCTGATGCAGGGGCTTTTTTATCTGCCATGTATTAGCACCTCCAAACTTATAATCCTATTAAACCAGGATTTATTTTAATAACCAATATAACAACCAATACAAGAATTGCCAATGCTATCCAAAAACCAAAGAACATTCCTTGGAATAGACCTGCAATTTCATAAGTTCCTTCTCTCCCAGGATACGCTTTTAATGGAGCATATCTTGGATCAAGAGAATTTTCAAATGCCTTTGCCAATTTTTCTAATTTATTTATTTCTTCCTCAACTGGGGTTAAATCCACAGAAATAACATCTTTTCTCATTTCAGCAATAAGTCCTGAATCTACATCCATAACTACTCCAATTTCAGGACATACTTTTATTATTTCCATCTTACCACCTTACATTTCCTTCTTAGGTAATTCTGGGATATACAATACATCGCAGGCATCGTTTAATGATTGTTTTACAAATAATCTATATACTATTGCCCATAGCACAGCTGAAACTATAATAGATACTACATCTAAACTAGCTACCGAGAATATAAACCATGTTAATAATCCACATGCTACTGCCAATAATAATGTTCTTTTATGGCTCTCATTTGGACCCAAACATGCATTAAATGGATGCAATATAGCCATACCTGCTGCAATAAATGCTAAGCCTATAATACCATTATTCACTGCTCCAGGGATAACTACATTTGGCAAAAATCCACCTGCGAAAGCCACACAAAATCCCATAATTGACAAAGCTCCCATAAGAGCCAACTTTGTCATACTTTCAACCATGATTGGTATCTTCATACCAATAGGCTTTACAGTTAATTTTCCTACAATAAATCCTAAAACTATTGCAATTACTGCCACAAATATTGGTATAAGATACAACACAACATTTGAAAACCCATATTGGGTAACCATGCCATTGGCCAATAATACGCCAGATAGCGCTGCCACTGTTCCCATACCTAAACTTAACATACCGATGGATGGAACACCAGTCCCGAGTCCATAAGCTGCCACTCTTCTTGTAGTGTTTGCACCTGCCACAGTAGCTGCAACTGTTAAAAGCCCTCCAACAAGCATGGCTAATTGAGGGATAAATTGTGCAATATACATTCCAACAATTGAAAGGACTACACCAACTATTAAAATTTGATTTTCTGGATAAAGTTCTGCTGCATGTCCTCCACCACCATGACTCATAATAACACCTCATCTATTTAATATTATTATAATTAAATTCCAAGGGACATTCCCGTTATAATAGCTCCTGCCACTAATGAAGCTACAAATGATGCTATAATTCCATTTGGTATCTTCTTGAATTTTGGATCGTGGAATCCTTCTATTGTTCCTCCAATATTGTATGATGCAAGAACAGCATTCATGAAGAAGAAACCAATAGCCACTATTCCTGCAATACCTGAATCAAATCCTAACTGTTTAAATGCTATATATGCAAGACCTCCACCGATACCTCCAAGTGCTGCACCAATTAAACCACTTATAAAACATACAGTAGGTATGGCATGACCCGTGGTCCCCGGAGTGATGTATGATTTTTGATAATCCCCTGTAAATGGGTCTTTATCACACTTATCTGCTGCTGGAACTACACCAACACCAAATACATAAATCAACTGACCAATTAACATTGTTAAACCCAGCATAATCATAGAACCTACTGCTCCAGATAATAGAATAATCGCCAAATGTGCCGGGTTCATTAAATTAATACCTTTTTGAGCAGCCATTACCGCAGCAGCCATTAATCCTGTAAATCCAGCACCTGCTGCCAACTGGGTAGTTCCTGTCCCCACACCTGTTGATGTAGCCATAGCTGCGGGAGCTCCACCCACTGGAATAAAATGAACACTTGCATTAATTATGGCACCTGCAACTGTAATCTCTGCAAGAGGCAGTATTAAACTTACAGCATCCATAGTTTATCACCAAATTTATTTCTTAATCTTATTATCTATTTGTATATGGACCATATTTGTTTCTGGCATATACTTCTATTACTCTGTTAATATATGCTGCAATTGCAACAATTATAATCCCTACAACAATAGCTATTGCTGACTTTGTAATCAAATCTCCACCAAGAATACTTCCAATAATTCCTCTCCATCCATCCAAGAATACTATAAGACCAAAACATAGGCCAGTTAATGGTCCACCTAATCTAGAACAAAAATAAGATGAATCCATACCGTTTCTAATACCAGTTTCTGCTTTAATGTCGATATCCCCTTGGTTTGCAACAGGAATACCTCCACCGAATGGATATTTTTGATATTCTCTTTCAGCACCGTAATGAACGTCCCCTGTTGATGAACCAATAGAACCTACAGTAATACCGAATATCAATGCAATTAAAGGTAATGGAAATGGATTTCCCAATGCTGTACCTGCCAAATATGCAGCTAACAACATGCAAAATACTGCAATAAAACCATGTCCTACAATAGGACCTATATGAGTCATAATCACATCCATATATACTGGCTGACCAAAGTTTTTAGACTGGCCTACAATTCTTCCAAGATATGCACTTACGGCATAAGCGCCATGAACAATTGCTGCAACACCTGCACCAATAACAATTGCCAACAAAACATTAAGTCCTGTATTCATTAAAGCCCATGCAATTAAACCTGCCACCGCAACATATAAACCATATGCTACTGGTTCCCCAGATATAGCTTTGTTAAAGTATCTGTGTATATTGCCCATCTGAGGTCCTAACTGAACCTGAGAGTTAGGGTTTGATTGAGAACCTACATCAGATTCCAAATCTTCTGCACATCCTGCCACAGTAGCTGAAGCACCGGCGAATGCCAATGCTCCAAGGGCTAGCAATGTTGGGTCCATTATTTCACCTCGTATACTACACTAATTTTGTTTTATTCATAAATATATAGTTTATTTGTGATAATATATATTATTTTCTATTTGATTTCATTAAAATACGGCAAATATTGTTTATTTTTAATAAAGCATTCTTTAATTACAAAAAATAACAATAACATAAATAATTAAAATAGAATATTTAGCCATATATTATAAAGTAATAAGAAAGAATAAAAGGAAACATTAAAAGTTTCCTTAGGGAATATTATTCTTTTTAGTGTGCAGGTATAATTGGATCTCTTTCTCCTGCTGGTTCAAATTCTCTTAGAGCCCCTCTTGCACATTCTTTTCTTGGGTGTGCGAAGTCGAATACTAATGATGGGTCCGCAAATGCAATCTTAATTAATGGGTTTGTTGCAAATGCATCTCTTCTTGCTGAGTGAGCTGCCTGAGCAATACCTGCATATTCTCCCTGGTGACCTACGTTCATTGCATAGTTTGGATAGTTTGGACCCCTCAATTCCAATGGTGATGATTCATCATTTCTAATTGAAAGTGAGTTTGAAGCACCACATTGGTCTTGCAAGTCGTATCCGTAGAATCCTAATCTGCTGTGGTATTCTTTGTGTAATATCTGGCTTAAATACCATCCATTAACTCCAGCATTTGAGTTTCCTGTTGCCATACATACTGAAATACCTGATGCCGCCGCTGTAACTCCTGCCCTTTGAGAACCTCCAAAGTGGTCTTCCAACAATGCTGGGAACTCATCATACTGTTCCAATGAGTAGAGCGTAACTTCTGTTGCAATATCCTCTACAACATCCATTGTTGGTTTTGTGCCGTTTATTCCGTATTTCTTCTCTACATAGTCATATCCATAGTAGGAGAAATCATCCAATATATCATCGGTATAGGTTGCACTTGCATACTGGGTAAACCCTACACCGCCAGACATGTAGGAACCGAGCCATATCTGGTCATATAACATACAGCCCATGGCTACTACCTCTAAGGACTGCTCAACTGGGTCATCGCTTACTCTTGTTGTTTGGACTACATCTGCCAATACACCGAATGGAATACCTCCTGGTTCATTTGCCCCTCTTGACCTTCTTGCTGGAAGTGCTGTACCCATTCCAACAACATCAGCGTGTTTTGCAGCGTATGAGAAGTCAGCTATTGCAGCTTCCCCAGCACAGAGTTTGTATGCTGTAATAAATGACATTCCAATCTGCATAGCAGACCATCTAGCTATGGTACCTCCATCACATACTCTACCTACCAATGTAGGAACTCTTGATACCTGGTAAGTTCTTTTACCAATAGCAGCTTTTAATTGTTCTGCCTGTTCTTCTGGAAATAATTTGTTAATGTCAATTAATACTCTTTTGTCGAGCTCATCTGCTAATTCATCGTCTCCTGTGAATATCTTAGCGTATGAATCCCATGCTAATGCAGGATCTACCTCAACCATGTGTTCCTGAACAACGGCACCTCCTGGCAGTGCGTGGTTAATTGTTTCCATATATTCGTTAATTGTTTCAGGTGTAACCTCCACACCAAGTCTTTTTTCAAGAACAGCGTGTGCCGTATCCATACCTACAATAACTGTTCTTCTGATATCATCCCACATTTGCTGGATAGCAGCGTTGTTCATGAAGTGTAAATCATCTCCTTCTACAATGCTGTCCGTGTTTGAGAGTTTGTAAGGCATTAATTTTCTCTGTCCTAATGGAACCCCAATATCTGGGTTGTATCCAGGAATTCCGCCTCTTTTCTCAGCGAGTTTTTTTGCTGCTTCAACAAATTCTGTTTTTCTCTTTGACTGTCTCCATCCACCAAAGGTGTAGAATTTTGTATATTTTTCTTTTGGGTCTTCTTCAAATTTTTCTTTCAATGCTTTTAAGAACAATTTCTTTTCAGCTTCCATAAATATTCACCTCAAAAGTTTATAGAGGTAATTAATTAAATTAAATAGTTAATTTAGGAGAAATTTATTTTAATTATAATCCTTCGAATATCTTCTCAGTAGGCATGAATCCACCTAATGTTCTTGCCCTGTGGATTTTCTTAACTACTGTTAGGAGCTCTTTGTCATCTCTCATTGGAACTCCATCTTTTCTATATATTGTTGTAATTTCTACCAATTTTTCTTCTGGTAATGGTTCTCCAACATCAACAGGTTCATCCAATGGTCTTCCAACCTGGTCTTTTACATATAATACATGACCAGTTTTTTCATCATAAACATATCTTTGGAGGGCATCGAACATTAACCCATTTTCATCCAATCTTAATGAGTGTCCGTGAACGGTTGCTCCTCTCATACCATTTCTTGCAGGGTCAAAGAATGATGTATCAATACAGAAGTTCTTTGAGATTTCTTCAAGATTACTTTCTCTCATTTCAATAACTTGTCTTCCTGAGAGTGTTCCAGTATCTACACCTCTAAATCTCCACATGTATGTTCTTGCCCTATCGTATGGCTGAGCAGGTGCGTAATACATTGAATCTGCAAACTGAATGTACCTAATCCTGTGTCCTTCCTTAGCTCCCGTAATAGGTTCAACTAAGTCCCTTACATAATCTTCTGGCAAGTCCATTTCCTCCAATGGAGGATGAACTGTTTTATAGTCTTCACCAGGTTGTCTGTGTCCCATAATTTTTACAACTTCATCATCTGGAATTTCCCTTAATTTTTCCAATTCAACTTCTGGATTCATATGATTTCTTCTGTTCTGTGCAATTTTTGTTGCACCAGGGTAATATTGAGGTTTATATGCCATAAAATCACCTCTTAAGTTAAATGCTTCTTGATTTTTTCAATTACTTCATCAATTTTAGTTTGTGGGGCTGATTCACCCCTAATAACTCCTGTAATTATATCTACAATCATACCTTCAGTTTTAGGTTCAATAGGCATAACATCTCTAGTTTTAACACCTATTTTAGCGAAATCTTCCATATCAATGGGAGTTTGGCAAACAATTATTGTTGGTATTTTAACATGCCTTAAAAATAATCTTGCTTTATATACAATATGACTTTTAACATTTCCAAAATGGATAACACAAAGTTTATGCCTATTTACCTGCTCGGCTTCTTTTGGTTTTAATCCAAATGTTGAACCAAGACTTCCATGAGGGGCATCATGAGGAACACCACTGCCTGCATCCAATACAAGAACACTTGTTTGGATTCCTGCTTCCCTTATACCATAGGTAATTTCACAAACTGGTTTTGTGATATGCCTCCTTCCAGGGGACATAGCTACAACTACAACATCATTTTTCAAACCTTCTGCAAAGGTTCCTCTCTGAGCTAATCCACCCCCTTCGCCCAATCCCATTACGGACCTGCAATCTACAATCTGCTCTCTTCTACCAACTGGCATGAAATCACTCTATTTATTTAATTTTTTTAATTTTTACAATTGTTTTCTTCTTTTTTATCTTTTGGAATAATTTTTACTGAGGATTTATATTTACTTCTGGGGTCTGTCAAACCTATCATGGTTTTATCCATCATATTTACCAATTTTTCACCGTATTTTATATAATCTGATACAGTTGCTTTATTTTTGGTAAATTTACCCACTTTTATATTGTATCCATATGGAAATAGTGATTTACATATTTCCTCAATTTTATCCAATTCACTATCATCCTTTAATGTTATCCAGAACCTTCCTGCCATTACTGTAAGTTCAACAGGAACCCCATGAACATTAATTTCCTTCCTTTCAGGATGATTCACAGGCGTTCCTCTTGCAGGACCGTAATATATGGTTTTTGGCAAAGGTTCACCGTGTATTATAACTCTTTCCACAGTATTTAAGGAATAAGCTTCATTAAGAAATTTTTCAGTGGTTTTAGCCTTTAAATACCTATGGGGGAAGACTTCTATTTCTATCATTTTAATTACCTATAACATTATAATTAATTTTATAGTTTATCTTTTATTTCAAGAGCCCCTTCAATTACATGTTTTAATGGTTCTCTAAACTCATCAATAGCCCCATATACTGCACCTACCAATGCTGATGTTTTTTCAGGTGAAAACATCTGAGTTCCAGCATCCACACATAATGCAGCACATACTGGCGGTATAGCGAATCCCTTGGAATGTCTTGTAACTATGTGATTTCCTGTGAAGATACCTGGACCTCCACCACCATAGATTGAATGTGAGAAGAAACTAAATCCTACTGCTGTACCTTCTGCTCTACCGAAATCAACACCAGGCAAACCAGTTTCATATTCCAATATATCGTTGTAGTATAAAATTGTTGAAGCAACGTTTTGAGCAGCTCTTGCTGCACCACAATTTACAATAGATGCTGCAACTAAACCTGCTGCTGCATAAGCATTCCACATAGCAACATCAACTGGTTTGTACATTTTAAATCCTGAATCTAGTGTCTTATCTTCCACAATTACTTTGTCTTCAAGAGCCCTTTCAACTAATGAAGCAACAACTGTACCAACTGTTCCTTTACCGTTTGCTTTTACGAGGTCAATTACAAGGTTGTCTGCGTTTAAACCCTGGTATGCAAGACCTAACAAGTGCATTCTTTCAAATGCCCCTACTGCATCACCCATTTCAAACATGGCTGTTTGTTCCATGATTGACGCAAATGCAACAGCGTTCATGATGTTTTTCTTTGTTGTAGCCACATAGTGGTTTACCATAATGTTTCTCAATGCATAACCTAAACCTTCCATGTTTGAAGGAGCACCCAATAATGAAGCTATATTTCCTCCCATGTAATCCATTACTTGTGGATATCTTCCAATAATTGCTGCATGCACTGTTGAACCTTCAAACATATCTACGTCAAATGTTTTAATAATGGCCTCTTTCAAAGCCATTGCTGTGTTTAACATGGATACTGAATATTCTGCTGCTACTTCTAATCTTCTAGATGGCAACTGAACAACTGCCTGCTTTCCACCGTTAATTGTTTTAATGTTTGTATCATCATCTGGTGAAATTCTTAATATTTTTTCAACTTCTTCCATAATAGTGTCAGCATTTTCAACTATTGGTAAATCCAAGGTTCTTCCTGGGATTTTACAACCTTTACCTCCAAGAGCTCCGGTTTTCAAGCTGTTTTCTATACCTGCTAAGTTAACTGCTACTGTTCTTTTAACATCCTTTACTATCTCTTTTATAACTGGGTTGTACAACGGGCTTATAGCCTCCAATGGCACACTTTCTGCTGCAAGATTACCTTTCGCATCATACAAATTTATTTTATCTTCATACTTTACCATAGGAACCACTCCTATTATTTGATATATGCATAACCTCCTATATTTTTATTTATATATTCGTTTTTCCATTGGATTCAAATCGAAAAATATATATAGTAGATTTTTTAAATTGGTAATGCTAGAAAAAATTATTTGTATATTTAAATTTAGTATTTTAACTTAATTTATTTCTTTTTAAGTATTCTTTATTATACTATGCTCTTTACGATTTTTACAATAATTTATTTATAGGTTAAAAAATGACACTATACTAATAAAAAAATTAGAGGGCATCTATGACTTTCAATTTGAACAATGATAATTTTAATTCAGAAGTTTATAACCCTAATATATTTGACATGGGTTTTGAGAATTCTGAAAAGGACAATGACATTTTAAAACCCAAATCTCAGCTATTGGTTGATTTAAAAGGAGAGCCAGGTAAGAATTGTGGAGGATTCTGCAAATTTTGCTATTTTAAAAAAGTGGATAATTCAAACCCAAGACCATTTGGCTGTAAAAACTGCACATTTCAAATAGGTTGTGATTACTGCACATACTCTGTAAGAGAAATTAATGGGGAGTTTATACCATTACCCTTTGTAATACAACAAATTCAAAATGCATTACTTTTCCAAAATTACGATAAAGTGAATATTACAAGCGGCGGGGATGTTAGCTTTTATCCTGACTTGGAAGCTCTCTGTAAATATATAGGTGATATCGGTTTAAAGATTCATCTTGGATACACATCTGGAAAAGGATTTGAATCTGTTAAAATTGCCAAAAATCTTGTTGATTATGGTGTCAATGAAGTTACATTTTCAGTATTTTCCACAAACCCAGAAATCAGAAAAAAATGGTTAAATGACAAAAACGCAGAGGAATCTTTAAAATGCTTAAAATACTTCTGTGAAAACTGTGAAGTCCATTGTGCCATTATATTAATTCCCGGCGTAAATGATGGTGAAGAACTTAAAAAAACCATTAACGATTTAATAGACTGGGGAGCTCATGCAGTAATATTGATGAGATTTGCAAATAAAACCGAACAGGGACTTATATTAGAAAATGCACCAATTATCGATGGAATCGAAAGTCATAGTGTTGAAGAATTTAAAGAAATTGTAAAAAAAACATTTGAAGAATTTGGAGATAAAATAAGAATTACAGGCACACCACTTTATGACCCATTGACAAATGCACCATTTGCCATATCTTATGAAGATGGATTATTAAAAAAATTAAGAAATAAAATAAAATCCGAAGCTACTATAATTACAGGAAATATATCATATCCATTTTTAAATAAAATATTTAAGGATACCCCAGTTAATGTCATTAAAGTTAATAAAGATATTTCAGATTTAATTACAGCAAAGGATTTAGAAACTGTTGATTTAAAGAAATTAAAAGATACGGTGTTTATACCTCCGATGGCGTTTGTTCATGACAGGGTTGCAGAAGAAATATTAAACAGAGATGGTAATGGTAGGATGATTTTAAGAGGAGTTGATAAGTTATCTTTAGATGGAGAGGTAAGCGGAACATTGACAAAAGAAGAGGTTTTAGAATTTGAAAAAAATGCATTTGAAGAATTAATTGAAAAAATAAATTTCTTTGGAAAACCTATTTAATTCTATTTTTAATTTATTTTTTATTTTTTTAAATAGTTAATTAGAATATATAAATTTATAGATTGATAGAATTATAAAAAATGCCGAGGGGGGGACTTGAACCCCCGACCTCTCGGTTTCCCAGGACCCAAGGAAAAGCACCTTGGGAATATCCGTATGAGCCGAGCGCTATAACCAGCCTAAGCCACCTCGGCATTATTAAATTATTAACGCATCCTTAGATAATAATATCTCATATATATACTTTTCGCCGAAAGGTTTATATATCATTATAGAAAACCATACTATGCGTTTTTAAACCGCAAAAATAGCAAGTGAGCGGGGGTTGCCAAGTCTGGCCAAAGGCGCTAGGTTGAGGGCCTAGTCCCGTAGGGGTTCGAGGGTTCAAATCCCTTCCCCCGCACTATATTTTTTATACCAATATTACTATATCAGGTTCCAACCGACACGAGTGATAGCGAGTGGAGGTTGGATTTTGGATAGCATCCTTTTTTAAAAGATGCGTTTGAATCAATTCCCCCGCACTATTTTTTTTGCGAAGGTAATATTTGTTTATTTTAATATATAATTATATTTTAACAAATTTTATATAAAAATAATGCCTCATCTTATACAATATATAATAATTGTTGGAGAAATAACATGAAAAAAATAGTGGTATGCGTAAGTGGTGCAAGCGGAGCTCACTATGCTAAAAGACTTCTTGAAGTTTTAAAGGATAATGAAAATGTAAAAACTTGTTTAATAATTTCTAAATCAGCGAAAGAAATAATAAAACATGAGTTAAAAATTACAATTGATGATTTTATAAAATTATCTGATGAATACTACGAAAATAACGATTTCTTTTCACCTGTTGCATCAGGTTCAAATATATTCGATGCCGTTGTTGTAGTGCCATGTTCTATGAAGACATTATCGTCAATAGCAAATGGATACAGTAGTAATTTAATATGTAGGGTTTGTGATATAGCTCTAAAAGAGCAGAGAAAATTAATAGTTATGCCAAGAGAAATGCCTTTTAGTGCCATACATCTTGAAAACATGCTAAAACTCTCAAAATTAGGAGTTTTAATAATGCCCCCTATTCCTGGATTTTACAATGAGCCAAAAACAATAGATGATATTATTAATTTTGTAGTGGGGAGAAT
This sequence comes from Methanothermococcus sp., assembly GCF_015523155.1. Lineage (GTDB taxonomy): Archaea > AGJL01 > Methanococci > Methanococcales > Methanococcaceae > Methanofervidicoccus. The sequence continues at coordinate 34,967 of NZ_WAKW01000003.1, read as the reverse complement.
ATTGGACAATTTAGGAATGAAAAACAATTTATTTAAAAGATGGAGAGAATAATTGTAAAATAATTTTAATTTTAAGATATTAAGATATTAGGTGAAATTATGCTTGATAAATTGGGACAAAACATCACCAACGCATTGAATAAAATAAAAAATGCTACATTCGTAGATAAAAAGCTTATAAAAGAAGTAATTAAGGATATCCAAAAGGCACTAATTCAGGCGGATGTCAATGTAAAACTTGTATTTAAAATGAGTAAAGAAATAGAAAAAAGGGCAATAAACGAAAATATACCAAAAGGACTTTCAAAAAAAGAGCATATACTAAAAATTGTTTATGAAGAACTTGTAAAACTACTTGGTGAAGAAGGGCAAAAGTTGGAGTTAAATCCAAAAAAACAAACAATTATATTACTTGTAGGTATTCAAGGTAGTGGTAAAACCACAAGTGCCGCAAAACTTGCAAGATACATCCAAAAAAGAGGTTTAAAGCCTGGATTAATAGCGGCGGATATATACAGACCTGCGGCATACCAGCAACTAAAACAGCTTGCAGAGAAGATACATGTTCCATTGTATGGTGATGAAACAAAAACAAAAACTCCAATAGAAATTGCAAAAGATGGTATTAAAAACCTTAAAAAAATGGATGTTTTGATAATAGATACCGCAGGAAGACATAAAGAAGAAGCTGGACTTCTAAAGGAGATGAAACAAATAAAAGATGTTGTAAATCCAGACGAAATTATACTTGTAATAGATGGAACACTTGGACAGCAGGCAAAAAATCAGGCAAAAGCATTTAAAGATGCAGTAGGTGAAATAGGAAGCATACTCGTTACAAAATTGGATGGTTCTGCAAAAGGTGGGGGAGCCCTAAGTGCCGTGGCGGAGATAAACGCACCTATAAAATTCATAGGTACTGGGGAAAATGTAGATGATTTGGAGCCATTCGACCCAAATAAATTTATTTCAAGGCTTTTAGGAATGGGAGATTTGGACTCACTTCTTGAAAAAACAGAGGATTTAATAGATGATGATACGGAGGAAAGCATAGATGCCATATTAAAAGGAAAATTCACACTTAATGAATTATACTCTCAGCTGGAAGCAATATCTAAAATGGGACCTATGAAACAAATAATGAGCATGATTCCAGGATTTGGAGGAGCTATTCCAAAAGATGCAGCAAATCTCACAGAGCAGAAATTAAAGAAGTATAAAATTATAATGGATTCCATGACTAAGGAGGAAAAAGAAAATCCTGAGATAATTAAAGCTTCAAGAATGAAGAGAATAGCAAGGGGTGCAGGAGTTAAACAGGAGGAGATAAAGGATCTCTTAAAATATTATGCCACAACTAAAAACGCATTTCAGAATTTAAAAAGAGGAAAAATGCTTAAAATGGGAGGTCCAATGGGTAAAATAATGAGGCAGTTAATGTTTAAAGAATAATAAATAATCACCGCAGGATTACAAAGCATATATTTACTATTTTATTTTTATTATTCAGCATATATTATACTATTTAATTACCTTACAATAAGGGGGAATTATGAAAACATTAATCATTTGTAAATCCATACACCACGGAAATACTAAAAAAATAGCAGATGCTATGGCAGAGGTCTTAAATGCAGATGTTATTGAGCCGGAGAAAATAAACCCCGATGAAACTAAAAAATACGGTTTAATAGGATTTGGCTCTGGGATATACTTTGGGAAACATCATAAAGAGCTCTTAAAACTTGTGGATAAAATATCTGGCAAAAATAAAAAAGCATTTATATTTTCTACGCACGGTATAGATTTACCACTTTATCATAAAATTTTGAGAAATAAATTAAAAAATAAGGAATTTAATATTGTTGGAGAATTTTCATGTAGAGGTTATGAAGATTATTCAGTGTTCAAATTAATTGGTGGTATAAATAAAGGACATCCAAATAAAGAGGATTTGGAGAATGCAAAAAAGTTTGCTGAAAATATAAAAAAATATAGATAACATTTAATTTTTCTAATTTTATGTTATTATTCTTTTAATTCTGTTATTCTTATTCCAGAACCTTTTAATTTATATTTTATATTTAACCCTATTAAGAGTGGCGTAATTTGTTCTATGTAGCTTGATAGCTCCAATTTTCCGCAGTCTATTGCTCTAACTCCATCGATTTCTTCTGCAAGAGACATTATAATATTTTTTGATTCAGCATCATCTCCACAAACAAGTATATCGCAATCCACAGGGTTGTCTATATCTTCGAGCTCCTTACAACATACATTTTGGAATGCACTTACCACTTTTGAATTCTTTAAGTAATCTTGAACCATTTCAGCAACTGAACCCTGAGGTGGTAAAACCACCCTCGTTGGCTTATCTCCTATTGCCGTTGCCAGTGGAACTCCAATAGATACAACTATTTTACCTGCTAATTCTTCTTTTAAATCCTTTAATGTTGATAATATGTACTGATATGGTAATGATAAAATAACAACATCCCCTTCTTTTGAAGCTTCTTTGTTGTCTAAACCTATTACATTTTTATATTTTAGTCCCTTTGAGGATAATATTTCCTTTACTTTATTTGATGCCTCTTCTGCTTTTTCCTCCTTTCTTGAACCTATTATAACATCGTGATTTTTAGCAAATCTGAGTGCTAAACCAAAACCTTGGTCTCCTGTTCCTCCTAAAATTGCTATTTTCATTTTATCACCATTTTACTATTATCCCTATCAATCATTTATATAATCAATACCACATACTATATTTTATATTTTTATATTCAATACTTTACTTTTGTTTAGCTCAATATTGGACAATAGTTCCTTAACAATCTCTCTGCTTTTAACTGCATCCCTTATATTTTTGGATTCAAAGGATATAACACCCTCATAATCCATATCCTTTAATTCCCTAAATACACTGAAAAAATCAATATTTCCATCTCCAACTTTTAAATGTTCATCGTCGTTTCCATTGTTATCGTGGCAATGAACATGAACAATACCTTCTCCTATTTTATTTAATTCCTTAACATACTCACTTGGATTTCCGCAGGCAGTATTTGCATGACCAATATCAAAGGTAATACCCAAATACTTAGAATCTATATCTTTTACAATCTCTTTCAAACTCTCAGGGGTTATACCTAAAACTCCCATATAATTGGGCATATTTTCCAAACCAATCATAACTTCATAATCTTCTGCTACCTCAACTATATCATTTAATGTTGAAAAATTGTTATCCACCAATATATCCTCCACGTAATTTGACCACAAGGGTGGTATATATCCCGGATGAACTGTTACAACATTTGCATCAAGTTCAAATGCCCCTTCAATTGCCTCCACTATACAGTCGATAGTTAGTTGTCTCACTCTGTCGTTCATTGAAGCAGGATTTAAATCAGAGAATGGAGCATGAACCACAATATCCACTTCATACCTATTTTTTAACTCCATAAGGTATTTTATATTTTTAGGATTCAATTGATGGCTGCCTTCACATACAATTTCCCAACAATCAAACCTATTTTCGGCAACCTTTTCTATGGATGACTGCAATGTTTCAGGTAAAAACACAAGCGAAGATACTCCAAACTTCATAATATCACCTAAATAATTATATATAATATTTAGATAGAAACTACTATAAATAAAGGTTTATATTATCTATAAAATATAAAAAAGAAAAATTATAATCTCAGTATACAGTCAATATATGGTGAGTTTGCTATAAAATCACATGATAGTAGCAGATGCTATTATTAAAAAATGAATGATAGAATTAGGAGGGAAAAGCAAGGGAAGACCACGGTTAAAAACATCAATTTAAAACTTTTTATAATATCACTAAAAGCTCATTACCTACCGAGAAATAAAAAGTAGGTGGAAAATAAAGAATAAGAAAATTATATAGTTTTTTATATTTTTTTATTTCCTAAGTGTTGCTATCATTCTTTTCTCATTTAACAGCAAATATATGGCATCCATAATATTATTTACAACAATATCTGCGGATAATAGAGTTTTGATACTACATCCTTCTTTTCCAATTACCGCTATCCCAAGCTCAGCATTTTTAAGCATGTTTATGTCGTTATTTCCATTACCAACTCCAATATATGGAGCATGTTTTTTTGCCTTATTCATCTTTTCTTCGGTATTTTTTATTATTTCAATAATTATATCACTTCCTTCAAATTCTCTTCTTATAGTTCCAAATGTGTCTGCGGTTAGCACAACTATATTATATTTTTTATTTAATTCATTTAAGAGATCTTTTATTTCGTTATCTACTTTTCCATCTACTGCAAGGGTTCCGTTTAAATCAAAAACAACGGTTTTAGCATTTATATCTTTATAGTTTGGGATACTTATCATAATATCACTATATTAAAAAAATTAATATCTTTGAATAATTATTAAATTTTTAAATAGATACTTATAAATTATACTTATCCATAAATTAATAAATAGTAGGTATATATAATTATAAATATTTTTGATAATATATTGTATAAATATATTAATGGTGATAACCTATGGAACTAAATAACAATGCAGCAAAAAAAGTAAAAAAAGATATAAAACTTACAGAAATGGTAAAACTTCACGGATGAGCATGCAAACTTCCCAACACCGAATTGGAATTTTTAGTAAAAGGAATAGTCTCAGAAGATGATTTAAAAAAAACATATGTTGGATTAGGTGATGATGCCGCAGTAATTATCAGAAACGGTATGGCAGTGGTAAAAACCGTCGATGTATTTACCCCAATAGTAGATGACCCATATTTACAAGGCAGAATTGCAGCGTGCAATTCCACAAGTGATGTGTATGCCATGGGTGTATTGGATGTTATAGGCGTATTGGTAATTATGGGAATTCCAGAAAGCCTTCCAATAGAAGTTTCAAGAGATATGTTAAAAGGATTTCAGGACTTTTGCAGGGAAAATGAAACAACCATTGTAGGAGGTCATACAATTTTAAACCCATGGCCTTTAATAGGCGGGGCTGTATCAGGGGTTGGAAAAAAAGAGGATATATTAACAAAAAGCTGTGCAAAAGAAGGAGATATTTTAATATTAACAAAACCATTGGGTACCCAGACTGCAATGGCACTATCAAGGGTAGGCCCTGAATTTGATGATTTACTTGACATTGAAAAATCTGAAAAGAATAAAATTATAAGCAAAGCCATTGAATTGATGACTTCATCCAATAGAAAACCACTTTTATCACTTCGAGAACTTGAAGAAGAAATTGGTGAAAAAATTGCTCATGCTATGACAGATATAACAGGTTTTGGAATTCTTGGACATGGTAATGAAATGGCGAAACAGAGCTCCGTTGAAATTGAAATCAATGCACTTCCAGTAATAAAAGGAACTTGTGAATTGGCCCCGTTGTTTGGACATGTCCTATTAAAAGGATATGGTGCTGAAACTGCTGGTGGATTATTTATATCCACAAAACAAGAGTATGCTCAGGATTTAATAGAAAAACTTCATAAAAACGGATGCTATGCATTTGAAGTTGGAAGGGTTAAAAAATCAGGTGTTGGGAAGGCTTATTTAAGTAAAGATGTAAAGATTTTAGAGATTTAAGTTTTAAAGCACTCCGAACCTTTTTTAGGAGGGGTGTTTTTTATTTTACTATAAAAATTCTTTTGCATCTTGGACATAATATTCTTTTACCAACGCAGTTAAACACATACCCGCAGTTGCATTTGACTTTTTTTGTTTTCAATTTGTCTAAATCTACAATCGTCCGTTTGCATAATTCTTCATTGTATAAATCTAAATCTTTCAATAAAATCACCATATATTTTTAATTTTCATAATCATTGGGAAATCTATTATCAACCACTTAAAACATAAATATTTAAAAATAATAATATTGAATATTTAGATATTTAGATATTCATCATTAAATCCCTTAAAATCTCCAAAAATCTTTTATCCTCTTCAAAAGTTCCAATGGCAACCCTTACATACTCTCCATCAAGTCCTTCAAAAGACTTGCAATCTCTTATAATTACCCCTCTTTTTAAGAGTTCTTCACAAAACTCACCTGAGCTCATACCATTCTTAACCTCAACTAAAAGATAGTTTGCCTCAGATGGATATACTTTTAATTCTTTAAATTTCTTCAATCCTTCGTATAATATTTCTCTGCTCTTTATACCATCATTTTTTGATTTATTGAAAAATTCCTTATCTCTTAGTGCTGTAATAGCACAGATTTGGCTTAATCTTGTTAAACTGAATATTGGTTTAACCCTCATCATATAATCTACGATTTTTTTACTTGTAATACCGTAGCCTATTCTCTGGCCTGCTAAACCAAATACCTTTGAAAATGTTCTTAACACCAAAACATTATCATACTTTAATGCCCAGTTTGTTAAATCGTATTCCTCTTTTGAATATTCTATATAGGCGTGGTCTATTACCACCAATGCGTCCGTTGAATTTATGATTTTTTCAATGTCCTTTTTATCGATTATATTTCCTGTTGGATTATTGGGGGTACATAGAAATATAATTTTTGTTTTATCTGTTATATTATTTAAAATACTATCAATATCCAATTTAAAATCCTTTTCCTTGTCAAATTTTGCATATTTTACCTTTGCACCATATATTAATGCGGATATTCTATACTGTGTAAATGTGGGTATGGGAATAATTACCTCATCGCCGTTATTTACCAATATCCTCATTGTTGCATCTATTATCTCATCTGCACCATCTCCACCAACAACAATATTCTCCTTTGAAACTCCTGTAAATTTGGAGAGCTCTTCCATGAGTATTGGATTTATTGGTTCTGGATATTGATAAATTTTTGGAATCTCTTTAAATATTTCATTCTTTATTTTCGGAGAGCATCCCCATGGGTTTTCATTTGAACCTAATTTTATAATATCTTTTGGGTTTATCCCGTAATTTCTTGCTATTTCTTCCTTTGATTTCCCTGGAACATAGGCTTTAAAAGATTTCACTATATCTCTTATTTTATCATCTATCATGTAATCACCAATTTTTATTTTCAACTTATTCCGCAAGAAGTCCCCTTCTGTTATAAATCCTTCGGATTTTAACTTCGTTTGATTGTAATATATCCTCGCTTCGCGAAGATAAGGGATAAAAAATCCTTCATTTCGCTTACAAAGTAAGTGAGCAACAAAAACCGAAGGTTTTTCTAGTTGTAGCCTCCGCTTCGCTACGGAAGGATGAAAGCCGTAATTTATATAATTATATAGTTATTCTCAAATATTTTATTGCTACCTAAATGAAAAGGTCCAAAGACTGACAGTGCAGTGACGCCTGTGAAGACTACGGGACAGGCTGGAAGCTTCGTCCATAAGGCCAGTAGTTCACTAACATATAATAATAAACTTAAAACCTTTTTAACCGACATGGTATTTGTAATTGTCAATATTAATTAATATTACTATTTGAAATTAATAACGGATTAGATTTGCATTCAGAAATTACATATTCCTTCCATTATTTTTTTGGATTATTGCGTATATGGCTTATGGTAGTGGAATTTGTTAAATCAGAGGAATAATAAAAAAACTTAATTTAACTTTTTTATCCTATTCAATTTATATAATTTGGTTCATATTAATAAATAATTTTTTAATTCTTTTTTAATGAAGCATATATCGCCTTTTTCATAACATCAATATCTGGTTTAACACCCGTCCATATCTCAAAAGAGATTGCTCCCTGATACACCAACATTCCAAGACCATTGATTGTTTTTGCACCCCGTTTTTTCGCCTCTCTTAAAAGGACTGTTTCCTCTGGATTATATATTAAATCCATTACAACCATATTTTCTTCAATTTTATTGGTGTCTATTATAGGATTCACATTAACATTTGGATACATGCCTATTGGAGTGGTATGGATAATTATATCGAAATCGCCAATATTTATATCTAAATTATTATAATATACATGTTTATTTAATTTTTTAGATATTTCTTTTGCAAGGAGCTCCGCCTTTTTATCAGTTCTATTTACAATCGTTAAATTATTGTTTTTTGCAAGTTCAAATGCCACAGCTCTTGCAGCCCCGCCTGCACCGATTATCAGTATGTTTTTATTTTCTACCTTCCCGATTTCTTCTTCAAGGGACATTCTTGCTCCTAAACCATCGGTGTTATACCCTATTGCCCTATTATCTTTTAGTTTTACAGTATTTACTGCACCCATAAGCTCAGCCTCTTTATCTATTTCATCAAGGTATTTCATTATATCCACTTTATACGGGATAGTTACATTAAATCCACCCACTGTTCCAAGAGATTTTACTCCATCAACAACATACTTTAAATTTTCGGGAAGAACATCAAATGCGAGATATACATAATTTAGATTTTTATCATTTAATGCCTCATTGTGCATTATCGGGGATAAGGAATGCTCAACAGGATGTCCTATAAGCCCTAATAGTTTAGTTTTCGAATCTATCATATTATCACTTTTTTTTAATTTCTTTTATATTGTAAATTATGATAAAATAAATATAATAAAAATAAAAAATAATTCATATATATTTATAAATTATTGTTTTTTTATTAAAACAAATTTTGCAACCTCTTTCATAACATCAAATATCTTTTTTGTTGTAATATGGGATGTTGCATCAGGATGGTATTCAATTTTAATATATTCTTCAACAATTTTAGCATTTTTTTTTGCCAATTGAAGGGCTATTAAATGCTCTACACTATAACCTTCGCCGAAATATACATTATTTAAAAAATCGCTTTTAATAATCCTAAATCCACTCTGTATATCTCTAAAAAAGTAAATTTTTTTAGAATATATCGAGATTATTAACGACATTAACATACTCGCAAGAAAATTTGATATTTGCCTATAAAATGGAATATAATTATATCTTCTAATACCAAAAACAGCGTCTGCATTAGTTTTCTCCAATGTTTTAAACATTTTTGGAATATCACTTGGTTTGTGCTGGTAGTCCCCATCCATATACACAATATATTTGTATCCTTGTTTTAACGCCAATTTAGTTCCATCTTCCAATGCTTTTGATTTTCCTTCATTTTTATTTTTAAATATTGGATATATTTTATTTTTAGCTGTATTGTTTTTTATATAATTTTCAATAACAAATTTTGTCCCATCCAAACTTCCATCATCTACAACTATTGAATCAACATTGAGACTATTCAAATCATTTAAAACTTTTAAAATATTTTTTTCTTCATTATATGCTGGAATCACTACAACCATTTTATCCATATTATTCACTTATTAACTTAATTAACTTAATAAGTCATACATAATAATATAAAAAATTAAAAAATTAAAAAATAGTGCTGTTATAACCCATACACATATAACACCATTATGGCAATAATAATGCCAAATATCAAACCAACTATTGCATAAATAATGTAATCAAATTGATTCTCTTTTTTGTTTAAAGATTTATTGGTGCTTAAACTATAATTCGTAGGTTTTGAATTATTTTTTAATTTTTTCTTGTTCCCATTGTTATTTTCTGAAGATATAACATTTCTATGGTTAAATGTGTCGTTTATTATACTTTTTGTAATATTGCTTTTATTACTTTGATATTTATTTACATAATAATTGCTTAAATTACTATTACTATTGTAGTGATTTAGTTTTTTCACCGAAAAATTGCTGTATTTTATATGGTAATATTTTATATAACTCACCAATGAGTTGTTCAATATATATCTAACAGATATAGTAATGTTATATTTATCCATATTTTTTATAATTTTGCCACTGAAATTTCTATAAACTCCATGATATTCCTTGATATGGGCTATATTCACTGAATTATTTTTAAACATTACACTATTGGAATTTACAAGCAAAGTAAAATTGTATATTGGAAGTGTATTATTTAGATGGTATATAATATAAATATCATTGGTATTATTATTTATTATTTTTGGGCTTATATTTATGAGTTCAGAACCATAATTCATAGTTGTTAATATAAAAATAGAAGTTATCATCAAAAATAACCTTTTCATAGTATCCACCAAAAAATTTTTATTTAAAATAATAAAAAATTATAAACTTTTAATCCTCTTTAATCTCTCGTTTAGTTTTTCCACCTCCTCACGGGTAAGTCTAGTGGAATGCTTAACATTGTCCAATTCTTTTTTCAACTGCACAAGTTTGATAAACAATACAATATTTATTAATAGGCTAATAATCGCCATTATAAGAACTACGGTTATATCTATCATTTTCTCCCTCCGAATAACCCCTTAATAAACTTTTTAATAAATGATTTTTCCTCAGTTTGTTTAGGAATATATTTCTTCCCAGTTAATTTTGCCGCAATTTGCATTATAGCCTGTGAAGCAGGAGAATCTGGATATTTTAATACAATGGGTTCTCCAAATGCCGCACATCTTCTTATGTTCGGATCTTCGGGAATTATTCCAATTACGGGAACTTCCAATATTGTTTCAATAGCTTTGGCACTCAATTCAGAATCCTCCATGGTGGTTCTATTAATTATTGTTCCCAATATATTAGTTTCAAATCTTCTTGCAATAGCCACAACCTTTAAAGCGTCAGAAATGGATGATATTTCAGGATTTACTATTAATATTAAATGTTCAGCAGTTGATATTGCAGTTAATGCCTCCTTTCCAATACCTGCTGGGCAATCTATTATTATAATATCTCCAATTTCATGCAACTTTGTTAATACATCCAATAATTTCTCGGGTTTAGCCTTTTTAAAACTATCTAATGATACACCAGCAGGGACTACCTTTACACCAGCAGGTCCTTCATAAATGGCCTGTTCTATATTTGCATTACCAGCAAGAACATCATTTAAGGTTATTGGCTTCCCATCCAAACCCATTACAAGTTCCAAATTTGCCATAGCTATATCTGCATCAAGCACAATAACATCCTTTCCAAATTTTGAAAGTGCCACTGATAAATTGGCTGAAACGGTGGTTTTACCTGTACCACCCTTACCAGAAGCTATTGCAATAGTTATTGCCATCTTTTCACCTAATATTATTTAATATTTAATAATATATTTCTTAATTTTTCAACTGCAACAATAACATCTTCATTTTTAACCCCAATTGCTGCGTTCATAACAACATAATTATGGGGATAATTACCCAAATAACAATTACCAAATTTATCTGAGGACCTTACTCCCCTTGGACCAGTAATTCTTAGATTGTATAATTTACCTGCAATTTCCACAGGGTCTAAACCTACGGTAATACATAAGGATATTGGGTTTTTAATATTTAAAACTTTATTATTTGTCTCTTCTGCTAATTCCATTAAAAGATTATTCAAAAGTTTTCTGCTTTCTTTTTGCTGTTTCATAAGCTCCAAATATTTATTTAACCCCAATGACAACATTGAAACCAATATATTTACAATCGGAGTTGCACAAGCCCTACCTGGATAGCTAAGGGAAACTTCATTTAAAAATTCTTTATCCTTTGAATATATTATCCCACCACCTATTGGGGTCAGCAAATTTTTATCGGATGAGCTCACCACTGCATCCACCCTATATTTAAATGCCTTCTTTAATTTATTGATGTAAAATTTATTTTGAATGGCGTATGCCCCATTTATTATGTGTGGAATATTATATTCATCACAAATTTTTGCTATTTCTTCGATATCGTCCCCCTCCCTTGGTGGAAAAAATGTAAGGGTGCTTAAAACACATGGGTTGTTGTTGGATTTTATTTCATTTTTTATGGCATCTTCTATATCTTCAACATCAACCTTTACAGCATCTTCATATAATTTAGTTTCAACTAGTCGCATTCTGAGTCCTGCAAAAGATACAGCCTTTATTGGACTTTTATGTGCTGCATAAGGATATACAACCACATTTGAATTGTATTTTTTCCTTGACGCACTTAAACACAGTGCTATTGACATTCCAGTTGCTACTGGTGTAGCTATTGAATGAACATTTAAACCCAAATTTTTCAAAAAACTTTTTAAAATACTGTTTGTTAATCCATACATTACACTTGCTCCTGGGGCTTTTGGCTGAGGGTCTGTTAAATTTCCACTTCTCCCAACACCATGACAAAAGCCAGAAACCAATTCTTCCTGAATTTTTGATGATAATCTCCCTTCCCTCTCTCCTATTCTTATAGATTTAGGGTCTTTATCCGTATCCATAAGGGAAAGTAATTTTAAAAATAATTTTATTTTTTCATCATCCAATCCATTTTTGGGTATGCTTCTATGGTTTAGGATTTCTTCAATCTCTTTTAAATTATCCTTTAATACCAACATACCTCTATTTTCCATATTTTTTGGAAGCATTCCAACTATATTTAAATTAAACATAAATATCACTTTTTATATTAGTATTATATGGATATATCCAAAATAAAAATTATTAAATTTCAGATGGATACATTTATTTATGATTTATATATAACTAAATATATTATTAAATATATTTAAAATTAATTAAAAGATATAGTGAAATTATGAAAATAGCAATCACTGGAAAAGGTGGAGTAGGAAAAACATTTATATCATCTACACTGGCACGACTATTTGAAAAAAATGGATATAAGGTTATAGCTGTTGATGCAGACCCGGATATGAATCTTGCATGTGCATTAGGGATTGATGAGGAAATAACACCATTGTCAAAAATGGGTGAGCTTATAGAGGAACGAACTGGTGCAAAGGTAGGGGAGTATGGAAGTGTTTTTAAAATTAATCCAAAAGTGGATGATATTGTTGAAAAGTATTCATACCGAGCTGGAAAGGGAAACATATATTTACTTGTAATGGGCACCATTGAACAAGGAGGAGGAGGATGTGTATGTCCCGCTTCAGTTTTACTTAGGCGACTTTTGAGACATTTAATATTAAAAAGAAATGAAGTAGTTATTATGGATATGGAAGCAGGTATAGAACATTTAGGAAGAAAAACCACCGAAAATGTTGATTTAATGATTGTTGTAGTAGAACCCTCTAAAAAATCTATGCTAACTGCAAAAAGAATAAAAAAACTTGCATATGATATCAATATATCCAATATATATGCCGTTGTTAATAAAATAAAAGATAATATGGAAAAAGAGACATTTGGCAAAATATTTGAAGAGGAGGTAGGTATTCCCATATTGGCATATATACCATATAGTAACGAAGTTTCTTCATCAGATTTAATAGGAAAACCCATTGATTTGAATTCAAATGTTGGGAAAGAACTTGAAAAATTATTCAATAAAATAATCAATAATAAAGAATCCTAAGAAATATTGCATAAGCATATATATTATGATATTCAAAATTTAAATTTAACTTATAGCACAGGAAGCCCCTTGTTATAAATCCTTCATTTCGCTTACGAAGTAAGCGAAAGTTAAATTTTCAAGAAAAAACCTTCTTATTTTTTAATTATTTTTTATTTTTCTTTTTTAATTTTTCCGTATATTTACACTTTGGATAGTTTGAACATCCTATGAATTCCCCAAATCTTCCCTTCCTTATTATTAAATCTCCGCCACAGTCGGGACATTTACCTACTATTACCTTTTCAGATTCAGTTTTATTTTTACCGTTCAGCTTTTCCGTATATCTACACTTTGGATAATTTTCACAGCCTAAAAATACGCCGTAAATTCCTTTTTTAATTACTAGCTTTCCACCACATTTTGGGCAGGTTTTTTCAGCTTTTTCAGCTTTTTCTATTTCTTTTTGTTCTTCACTGGATATTTTTGACGAACACTCTGGATTTATGCAGACTTTCTGATTATCTATGCTTATCACCGGAGCTCCGCAAACTTCACAGGTCTCATTTAAAACCTTTATCCTTCCTTTCTGAGGTAATGGATAAGTTTTTGTGCATTCTGGATAGTTTGTGCATCCTATAAACCTTTTTTTACCTTTTGCCCTGATTATTATTAAATCTCCGCCACATTCGCACTTACCAACAGTTTTTAAAGATTTGTTTGTTGTATCTATCTTTTCCACCAGTTCCTTTCCTATTTCTTTTTCCTTCTTTTTAACCTCTTCAAGTATCGCCCTTAACTTATTTTCAGCATCTTTTAAAACGGTTTCCTTTTTTATGGTTCCTTTCTGTAATCTATCCAGTTTCTTTTCCAGCTCTCTTGTCATCTGTTCATCAATTATTTCAGGACAGTATTTTTTAAGGGTTTCAATTACTGCTATCCCCAAATCAGTCACTTTTAAAGAGCCGTCATCAATTAAATATCCTCTTTTTACGAGTTTTTCTACAATATCAGCACGAGTAGCTTTTGTCCCTAACTCCCTTGATTCGAGTTCTTTTATAATAGATGCCATTGTATATCTTTTGGGTGGTTTTGTTTCCTTTCTTTCAATGGTTATTTTTTCAACAGGTATTTTATCGTTTTTTCTCAAACTTGGGAGCTCTTTTTCATCAAACTTTGTGAAGTAATATATCTCGTGCCACCCCTCTTTTACAGTTCTTGAACCGCTGAGTTTAAAGTTTTCTCCACCAATGTTCAATACTACATTGACATATTCCCTTTCTGCATCACCCCAAAAGGCTGCCAACGTTCTTCTTACAATTAAATCGTATAATTTTTTCTCGTCATCAGCCAGTGGTTCTTTTGGAATATCTACAAAGTGTATTGCAGGGTGTGCAGGGTCGCTTTTTTTACCTTCTATTGGTTTTCTATTTTCATTTAAAATGAGCTCGGCATATTTTTTATAATCGCTATGTTTTGAAATTTTGGTTAAAATATCCTTTATGTAATTTTCATCCTTTGGAAGCTTTTGAGAGGATGTTCTAGGGTAAGAGCATATTCCTTGCTCATAAAGCTTCTGAGCTATTTCCTGCGTCTTTTTTGGTGAAAATTTAAATGCCCTATGTGCCTCCCTTTGCAATGTCCCCAAATCAAATGGTGGATTTGGTTTTATCTTTTTCTTAGTTTTTTTGACACTTGAAACTACTGTCTCTTTTTCATCCTTTATTTTGTTGTAAATTTCATTAGCTTCCTTTTCATCCCAAAATTTATCCTTTTCATGAATAGCCGTGAGTTCATCCTTTAAGTGAGCTCCGATTACCCAGTAGGGTGTTGGAACAAACTTTCTTATTTCCAGCTCCTTATCAACTAAAAATGATAGTGCAGGACCTTGAACCCTACCTGTGCTCATAGTCTGCCATCTATTGACTGCCCTTATGGACTGCATCAAAGCTCTTGAAACATTTATACCATAATACCAATCTACCTTATGCCTACTATCCCCTGCATCAACAAGCCCAAAATCTATTTTATCAGGATTCTCGTATGCTTTAACAATTTCATTTTTAGTTAAACTAGAAAATCTCATTCTTTTTGCATCTTTTTTTCCGCAACAGTAGTATAACGCATGATACCCTATCAATTCCCCTTCAATATCCCAGTCTGATGCTATGTAAAACTCATCAGCTTCTTTTGCAAGTTTTTTCAGCGTGTTTATGTATTTTTGAACATATTCCTTCCCCTTTATAGTTGAAGCAGGAACCCATCTTATGTCAAAAACAGGATATTCTCCAAATTTTTTCTTTTTATCGGTTTTTACCTCTTCCAATGTAAATAAGTGTCCAACAGCAGATGCAACGATTATTTTTTTTCCATTCCTTTCCAATTCATAGTATGGAACCTTATTTAATGATTTTTTTTTAGCTTTTCCAAGTGTATTTGCTATTTTTTTTGCAACATTTGGTTTCTCACAGATTATCAAATCAGTCATGATTTCACTTTCTCGTTTAAAATTTTCATAAATACCATTTTTTGATATTAAATGATATATAAATATAACACAATGTAGTTTTAAACCGCTATGTAATTATATGATAACCACAATATATAATAATAAATATAGATAGATATATGCTAATAGGTTAAAAAATAAAAAAGAGGGATTTTATGGATATTGTGTTTAGGGGAGGAGCAATGGAAGTAGGAAGAAGTTGTATAGAAGTTAGAAGTGATAACAGCAATATACTCCTTGACTGTGGAGTAAAATTGTCTGAGAATAACCCAGAATATCCAATATTAAATAAGATATATCCTGATGCTGTTTTTATATCCCATGCCCATCTTGACCATACAGGTTCTTTACCTATACTATCTCATCTGCATTTGCACTGTCCAATATATTCAACTTCAATGACTAGGGCACTGACAAAGGAGCTCCTAAAAGATTCATTAAAAATAGGCATGGAGGAACATAGGGAGCTTCCATTTAATAAGGGAGATATAAACAGAATACTTCACCATCATAAAAATGTAGAATATGGAAAAACATATTTCATGAGGGATTTTGAATATACATTTTTTGATGCTGGACATATCCCAGGAAGTGCTTCAATCTATTTAAATTATGCCAATAACAGGAAGGTTCTATATACTGGCGATATTAAGCTTTCAAAAACAAGGCTCACTAAGGGGGCAGATTTAAGTTTTTGCGATAATGATATAGATGTTCTGATTATTGAATCAACCTATGGAGATAAAAATCATCCGGATAGAAAACAGCTTGAAAAGGAATTTTTAAATAAGGTAAAAGAAACTGTGGAAAGGAGAGGCACTGCAATAATTCCTGCCTTTGCAGTCGATAGGAGCCAGGAGGCAATTTTAATGCTAAGCGATTTAAATTTGGATAATCCCATATACCTTGATGGAATGGGAATAAAAATAACAGAGATTATGCTAAGGCAACACCCCAAATATATCAGAAATCATAAAAAGCTTAAAAGAGTATTTTTAAACACATACACAGTAGAAAGCGATGAGAGGCACTATGTGATGAGAGATTTAAAGGAAAATGGTGGTGTAGTAGTTAGCACTGCTGGAATGCTTAATGGGGGACCTGTGATAAAATATATAAGCAACTTCTGGAATGACCCTAAGAGCTCCTTGATATTCACAGGTTATCAGGTGAAAAATACTGCTGGAAGAATACTTCTTGAAACTGGAAAATTTCCAATTGGAGAGATGGTGATAAAACCAAAATTTGAAATATCTTTCTATGAATTCTCAGCACATGCTGGAATGGATGAATTAAGAACAGTCGTAAAAAAGGCAAATCCTGAGAATCTAATAATACAGCATGGAGAAGAAGAACCAATAAATACATTTAAAGAATGGGCAATTGGAGAAGGATTTAATACATTTGTTCCAAAATTATGCGATAAAATAAAAATATAATATTATTTTTCATCGTCAAATTCAGCTATTATGTTTTTTATATTGAATTCTTTTCCACCCTTTATTTTCAAAGATAAACTACCACATTTTGGACATGAAACATCGAATTCATCTTTTGGCTCCAACTCGCCCTCATATCCGCAGTTTTTACATACAATGTGCGGTTTTATGAATTCTGCCACCAACTCTGCACCTTCACATACTGTGGATTCTGAGATTACTTCAAATGCGAATTTTAACTGTTCAAAGTTTATAAATATCAATTCTCCAATTTCTAAATTTATTTTGGAAATTTTTTTAATATTTTTACCTTTCAAATCTTGACTGTTTATTGTATCTAAAATTGTATTCAATATAGATGTTGCATAGGATAATTCATGCATCATATACACCTTTAAATAAAAATAATAAAATAATAAGAATAAAAAATAATTTAAATAATAATAAATAGGATATAATACTTAATTATAATTCTTCAATAGGTTTAAATTTATATCCATAACTAATAACTCCATCTTTACCATCCTCTTTTATCCTTCTAAATGCCACCTCCACAGGCATGCCAATATAAACCTCATTAATATCGCAATCAACCTGTGCAGTTAGTTTTGGTCCTTCATCTAATTCTATTACAGCTATTACATAAGGTGCCATTTTTTCAAAATCCTTTGGTGGCGTGTATATTATAGAATAGGTATATATTTTTCCCTTTCCACTGAGTTTATATGGTTCAAGTTCTCCTCTTCTCCTACATTTTGGACATACATTTCTTGAAGGAAAATAAACTGTCCCACAAGTTTTACATCTTGTTCCTATAAGGTTATATCTTTCATTAATGTGCCTCCAAGTTCTTACCACCATATATTATCACCATTAATTTTTTATTACTATTTTATTTTCAATTAAGTCGATTTTTATTATTTCTCCATCGAGCTCTTTTACATCTCCAAATAAATCAACTGCTATTATCTTACCATCCTTTTTTTCAACAATCATGATATCCTCCATTAAGAGTTCGTCATTTATATATAGGTTGAGATTACACATTATTTCACCTCATTAAATTATCACTAAATTCTAACTTTCCATTATATTTGGCATAATCAATCCCTATAACCATTAAATAATTATTATAAAATCACGCGCTAAGAAATATATTGCCAAATCTCCAATTAGTATATAGGAGGATAATCATAAACATGCAATAATAATATATCAAATATAATTAATTCTAAATCTTTTCATTTCTATTGATATTTGTTAAATTGCGAATGTTATGAATTTTACCAATTTTTTAGTGAAGAAATTAGATTATATAATAATTTCCACAACCACAATTTCACTTTTTTAGGTTTTTGATTTTTTTATTTTTATTTAATTTATTTTTTTTATTTTATTTCCTCTTATCTGAAAGAACATGAACACATACTGTTCCACCACTTCCTCCAACATTTGCAGTTATACCGTATCCGTTTTTAATGGATGCCTGCCTGTCTTTACAATTTTTATCCTGTTTTAGTTGCCAGTAAATTTCCCCAACCTGTCTTATACCTGTGGCACCGAGAGCATGACCTGCCGCCTTTAAACCACCGCTTGGATTAACACTGACAAAATCGTCGTAATCTATTCTTATTCTCTCGTCATCTCCAACGATTTTTCCAGCATCTCCTTTTTTGCAGAATCCCAAATCTTCCAATAAAATTAAACCATTGATTGCAAAACAATCATGAACTTCTGCAACATCCATCTTATCAGCAGACACACCTGCCAATTTATACGCTTTCTCTGATGCAACCTTAGCGGCATTAAGTGATGTCATATCCTTTCTTCCATGAAGTGCTATTGTGTCAGATGCCTGAGTTGATGCCCTAATATAAATTATCTCATCTTTTGGTGCAAATTCTTCTGCCTTATCTGCATCACATATAATAAGTGCCGCAGCTCCATCGGAAACTGGGGAACAGTGCATAAGTGTTAATGGGTCTGCTACTGGTGAAGCATTCATTACCTGTTCAAGTGTGGTTTTAAATCTAAACTGAGCATAGGGGTTTTTTGAGCCATTGTCATGAGCTATTACACTCCACATTGAGAGCTGTTCAAGTGTAAGATTGTATTCATACATATATCTTCTTGCCATCATAGCATATAATGATGGAAATGTTGCCCCAAAGAATGCCTCCCATTCCTGGTCTGCTGCAGTGGCTATTGCTGACGTGGCATCTGCTACATCTGTCATCTTCTCCACACCGCCGGCTAAAACAACATCATGGCATCCGCTTGCAACAGAGAGATATGCACTCCTAAGAGCCAAGCTCCCAGATGCACATGCCGCCTCAACTCTTGTGCATGGAATGGGGTTTAATCCTGCATAATCTGCTATAAGTGATGCTATGTGTTCCTGCCCTACAAAAAGGCCTCCACTCATATTTCCAACATACATGGCTTCTATATCATCCCCCTCAATATTTGCATCTTTTATTGCTTTAACTCCTGCCTCAACAATTATGTCCCTAAATGATGATTCCCAGAGTTCACCAAATTTTGTTTGTCCGTATCCTATTATTGCAACATCTCTCATTATTCCACCTCTTCGTAAAACTCTATATAAGTTTAATTATTATTTCATGAAGTTCATCAATTCTTTTTAGTCCTTCTTCTACAATATCCAAATTTAATTTATCATATTTATGAAAAATTGCATTTCTAACTCCATTATATTGTTTTAATATAGTTTCTTCTTCTTTTGTAATAATATCGTGGTTTAGAAGTTTTTCAATATTTGTATAATCGTCCTCAACATTTAATCCAACATCTTTTACAAGCATTGCCACAACATCCATTGCAATATCAACACATAGTTGAAGGGAGTATAACAATGCTCGTTTTGTAATTTCATCCTCAATTTTATGTTCTTTTATGAAGTAAAATTCTTCCTCAAATTTTTCAAATTTCTCCAAGTATCTCTTTTTTCTTTCCATTGAATCTCCTCCGCAAAGAAGATTTTTCCCTCACACTTTTAAACTGGTTTTCTTTTATCCTTTTTTCCATATCCCTCCAAATTTTTCTGAATTTGTAGAAATACTCTGAAATTTCTAATTCATTTCCCCAAATAACTTTGTGGTTTTTGATAATATCAATTTTTATATAAAGGGGGAGCTCTTCAAAGATTTTTATATCATATTTATCTCCAAGTTTTTTTAAAATTTTTAAATAGTCGTCTTTATCAATACCAATCAAGCATATATCAATGTCGCTTTTATCAATACCAATCAAGCATATATCAATGTCGCTTCTTTTTGTATGTTCATTTTTTACATAAGAGCCGAATAATAAAATTCCAAATGCCTCATCCTTAAAGTCTTTAAAATCCTTTTTTATTTTTTCAATCATTATTATTATCACATTTATATCTTTATTCCGCCCCTATATTTCAAATAAACTGCATAATCTACATATTTTTTCCTATTGAGTAAATCTACTGTTTTTGGAGCGTTATTTTTAACTTCCTCGATTTTGTCCGTTACAGTTATATCAAAGGCATCACTACCTGCACCACTTCCATAGGATACTGCTAAAATCCTATCTCCCTCTTTTGCATGGTCTAAAACATTTGAAAGCCCCAGTGGAACAGCACCTGAATATGTATTCCCTAAATAGGGAGTCAAAAGTCCGTATTTATACTGTTCATTTATAAATCCTAATGATTTTGCCGCCCTTATGTAGAATTTCCCATTTGGCTGGTGGAATACACAATAATCGTAGTCCTTTGGAGTAGTTCCCATTTTTTCCATCATTCCCTTAGCCGCACTTAACACATGTCTAAAAAATGCAGGCTCCCCTGTAAATCTCCCACCATGTCTTGGGTAGGATTCTCCTTCTCTTCTCCAAAAATCAGGGGTATCTGTTGTAAATGAACAGGTGCTATTTATTTCTGCAATTAATTCATTCTTATCGTTTCCAATTATATATGCTGCACCACCTGCTGCTGCGGTATATTCCAGTGCATCACCTGGAGCCCCCTGAGCTGTATCTGCACCAATTGCCATACCATATTTTACAATCCCGCTACTAACAAGACCCATGCACATCTGGATTCCCGCGGTTCCTGCCTTGCATGCGAATTCTAAATCCGCAGCTGTTAAATCCGGCGTGGCACCAATTGCCTCTGCTACTATTGATGATGTTGGTTTTACAGCATAGGGATGACTTTCACTACCTACATATACTGCTCCAATATCTTGAGGATTTATGCCTGCTCTTTTTAATGCAGATCTAGCTGCTTCAACAGCTATTGTTGCAGTATCTTCATCTGGTGAAGGGACACTTTTTTCATTGACTATCAATCCTTTTTTTATGGACTCTGGATTTTTTCCCCAAACTTTTGCTATTTCCTCTACTTTTATCCTGTATTTAGGGATATAACTTCCATAACCTACAATACCAACTTTCATGTAATCACCTTTTTTAATAATATAAATAAATTAAAAATAAATAAAAACAAAAATAAACATTAAAATAAATTCATTATACGTAATATTAATTTGATATTCCCTTTAATCTCTTTAATAGTTCATCAATATTAAGTTTTGTTATAATAAGAGGTATTCCTTCAATTTCTGCTATTTTTAGTGCCAATTTATCTAAGTGAAATATACCTTGAAGAACTACCAGTCTTGGTTTTATAGAGCTCACTCTTATGGCAACCATTGGACTTCTCCCAGATGAAACATTTGTAAATATCAATGCCCTTTCGGTAGTCCAACCGTATAGATTTAAAAAATCCTGTCCATCCATTTCCAATATTGCCCTTATACTATCTACAACTGTATGACCAAATATTTGACTATTTAACTTGTTTTCTAACTCTTGAATCTCAGAAGATTTTGAAATTTTTGAAATTTTTCGATTTCCTACCGCAATTTTCCCATCTATAATGTTTAAGAATTCTTTAATAGCTATCGGGTCTCTATATTCTCTTATTTGAAGAATAGCTTTCATTGATGGAGGATTTAAAACCTTTTGAAGGGCTCTTATTATATGCCCTCCGTTTTCTTTGTCAAGTTCAACTAATGCATCAACATATCTTTTTACGATATTTACTCCTGGATTTTTCCTCCTACCAGTTTCGTAATCACTTATAACTGATGGAGATAAATCTAAATATCTAGCAACATATATTTGAGGGATATTAAACATTTCCCTCCATTTTTTCATACTCTTCCCTATGTTGTCGGACAATACAATATCTCCTATAATATGCACTTTTATTTTTTCCATAATTTCAAATATACTCCATATTATATAAAAGTTTCGATTTAAAAGAAACTTTTGTTCGTTATATGTCGATTAAATTATATTAAAATAGATGATTTTTTAAATTTTTTTCGTATTATAAATATAAAATAAAATAGATATTAAAGTATTAAATTTCTATCACTTTTATTGTATATGCCCAATAATTTAGCACAGAGCTCCATATCTTTATCACCTATCTTTACAGTTTCATGGGATTTTTTTAATATATATGGATATCCTCCAATGGATATTTCATTTAAATTTGAAAAGAAGTCATTATTTAATTTTGAAAATGAAGTAATGTTCAACACGCCTGCTCCACTATCCAACCTTAAAAATTGATAGTATATTTCATCTACATTATACCCAAATTTTTTTAAGTGATTTATAGTATAATATACATTTCTATTTATCTCCTTTATTCTTCCATCTGTTAAATTTAATGGTTTTGAATATCCTGTTCCGTTTACTTTTGAAAACACCGCAATATCAGGAATATTAGATTCTTTAAAATACAAATTCATTTTTGAAGTTTTTGAGATACCAATTATTTTTTTACCATATTTCTTTAGGATCTCTATTAAAAGAACTATATATTCAAGCTGTTCAAATATTATTCTTTCTCTATCATTTTTGTTTAGGGCTAGAGTTGGAATAAGCCGATTTTCATGGATATTTTCAAGAATTCTGCTTTTAATTTCATGACTGTATTCATTATAATAATCTATAATAGATTTTTCATTTTCTTCATTTTTATTTTCAACAATGGTTCCATAGGTGTGGGTTTGGATTAAAAGAGAATACAATGAGCCATCAAATAGATAGTAATCAATATTTTTATTTTTAAAATTCCATAGTGCAGTTTTTAACTCCATATTTATCATATAAAGCCTAAGCCTATTTGATATGTATCTATACGGTAGTATTATATCTGTATCCCAATAGGAAATGGATTCTTCTATTTTCTCTCCAACTTTGTTTATATAAGATACAGCACCTACTGAATAAAGACAATAATCAACATAATCTATTTTATTAAAACTACCATCTCCACCGGCAAATACACAGTACGATGGATTTTCAAAGTCCTGTGAAACCCAGTATCTATCAATATCAAAATCTACATTAAGAGATTCTATCTTTTTGCAAATTTTATGTTTTTTACTAAGTAAATATGAAAAATCCAAAAATAACACCCTGAAAAATACCTTTTTTATATTATTTTTTATATTTTCATTTTTTATTATTTTTTATTATTTTTATTTTTTATAACCTTGACATCTGTAATACTTATAACTCCATTTTCTCCAATTATTTCAACTAATTCAGGCAATATTTTTACCAACTTATCCTCATATTCGATACATTCTATTATTATAGGTAAATCCATAGAAAGTCTTATAATGTCAGCCTCAGAGATTCCCCTTATACCATAGCCACAAAATCCTCTCAATACAGTAGCTCCCGCAACTCTATTCTCTTTAAGTTTTTTTAATATATATCTATACAGGGCTATTCCTTTATATTTGTCAGTTTCTTTTAAGTATATTTTTAACATTTTAGCATTTATTATTTTCATAATATCACCAAAACAATTCTATATTTATATAATATAGTTTAAAATATTTAATATAATAATATTTATATGGTGATTTAATGGATTTAAAAGAATCATTTTTAGAGTTTATTTATAAATATTATATAGAACCTATCAAAATGAAATCAGGATATAATTCCATTCAAGAGATTACCTATGGTATATTATTGTTTGTTATGGTGTATATTTTTTTTAAAATTTGTAAATTGTTAAATATATCCTTGGATAACAAGTTTGCATATATAACCATATTTTATATTGTTCTAATATCATTAATGAGGGCTCTTGTTGATGCAGGATATATACCTCACTCATACTATACAGTAACACCCGGTATTGTGATTTTGGTTGGGTTATATTATATGGTATCTATAATACTTTCTAGGCTATTACTCAAAGGAAGGTATCATATTTTAGCTTTGATAATGGCAATAATTCCAACAATCTATTTACTAAGTATATTTTTAAAAAATATGATGCATGTAGAAGCATTTTTTTATGTGTTTGGTTTGGTGGCTATTATATGCTCTATTGTAGTATGGTCTATTGAAAAGATAGGATTTTTAAAGAATAGATTAAAATTTGATATTTTGGATAAATATGCCATATTTTCACAATTAACAGATGCATCAGCAACAGCAATTGGTATTGGAGTATATGGGTATTGGGAACAGCACCCTATACCAAGATTCTTCATGGATGCTTTTGGACCTTATGTGATGATACCTTTAAAACTTATTGTGGTTATATCTGTACTTTATATTATAAACAGAGAGGTGGATAACAAAGATTTTAGAAATATTTTAAAAATAGCTATAATGGCTTTGGGACTTGCTCCGGGACTTAGGGATTTATTTAGAACAGTAATGGGCGTTTAATATTCTTAAATGCATATAAATAATTAATTTAATTAAAAATAAAAAAAGGGATATTATGAAAATTATTGAAATAGTTGTTAATGAAGAAAATGAGTTATACAATTATATCGATACTGTCGATGAAGGAGATTATATAGAAGCATACTTTGGAAGATGCCATTTAGAAGGGACAGTCATTAGCAAAGATGGTACATTTTTTAGATTGGATTCTGACAATGATTTGATAGGACTCGTAGAGCTCGAATTATCAAAGGTAGTTAATGATTTAATAGAATTTGTTCATACAAAATCAGATGGTAGTACAAAAACAATTTTAAAAACAGTAGAATAAATAATAAGTTAAAAAGATGATATTATGTTTATGGGAGCTACAACAAAGGATGGATTAAATATTGCTGAGAAATCTAGGGAAATTGTAAGAAATAAAATAAAATGTGTTTTGGGTGATAAATTAAAAGAGTACTCCAATGAAGAACTGACAATAATGGAAAGGGTTGTGCATGCCACAGCAGATGAAGAATATGCAAAACTTTTAGTTTTTAAAAATAACCCAGTAGAAAATGGCATTGAAGCAATTAAAAATAAAAAACCAATAGTTGTTGATGTTAATATGGTTAAAGCCGGTATTAGATACGATAATTTGCATAACTTTATAAACGATAGAGAAACTTATAAAATGGCTAAAAAGGAGCAAATTACAAGAGCTATGGCATCTATGAGGGTTGCAAAAAAACTTATAAACGGAGGTATTGTTGTAATAGGTAATGCACCTACTGCACTATTTGAAGTAATTAGATTGATAAATGAAGAGGACATAAAACCAAAACTTGTTATCGGAGCTCCGGTTGGTTTTGTAAAAGCAGGCGAGTCAAAAGAGGCGTTAAGACATACCAATATTCCATCTATAACCACAGTAGGGGCAAAAGGGGGAACTCCTGTTGCAGTGTCAATTGCCAATGGAATTATCGCATTGAGTAAGAATAAAAGAGCATGATTTAACTTATTCCGCAAGAAGTCCCCTTCCGTCTTAAAAATCAAAGATTTTTAAAATCACCAACAAAGTTGGTGAGCTACAAAATGCGAAGCATTCTGTTTAATCCCCTCGCTTCGCGAAGATAAGGGATTAAAAAATCCTTTGGATTTTAGCTCGCAAATAAAGATTTGCGATGGGAGAGTCCATTTTAAGACGGAGGGGAGTAATTCACTACTCTTTTTATATATTAAACGAATTTACCATATTTCTACATACTCCTAATTTCATGGTTGTTTTTTTATAGTTTTCCATCCACTCCCTTTTAAATCTATTTAACACATAGCTATCGTAAATATAATCTACATCAGTTTTTGCATCCATCAGTATAAGCCCCTCTGCTGGTGCCGGTGCTACGCCCTCTTTATAGTTTTCACACAGGAGTTCATCTATCCATCCCAAAGATTTATTTTCTTTTCCCACCTCGGATAGTGCAGTAATTATTTTTCTTACCATATTCCACAGGAAACTTTTGCCGATAACATCAATTGTAATATAATATGGATTTTCATCAATTTTTATATCATATATTGTCCTAATGGGGCTTTTTTCCTTTGTTCTATCTCTTTTTGATAGGTTATGGAATGAATGCGTTCCTATGATTTTTTTTGAAGCCTCCTTCATTAAATCAATATTATATTCATCATCATATAGCATATTAGGCAATATATACCTATAATGTCTATATTTTACCTCTGGAATGGCATTTATTTTGTTGTAGCCTAAAATCCAAATTCCTTTATTTTTTAATTTTGAATAAATATAGGATAAAATCGGCTCTTGGTTTAATTCCACCACTATAAAATTTCCAATTGCAGAAACGCCTTTATCAGTCCTTCCACCATAAAAAATTATTTTATCATTTGCTAAATAATTACATTCTCTTAAAGCATCCATTATTTTATCACAAACGGTTTCTTTATGTGGTTGAGATTGGAATCCATAATTATATTCATCATATGCCACTTTTAAGATATACATAATATCACGATGATAATCATATAACATATACGTATAATTTATTAAATTAAAGATTAAAATAGGAATATATTTTAAATATTATTTCCTTCATTTAATATAAAAAAGTGATAGTATGAAAACTCTAATTATAGACCCCAAAATATCTGGAATATCCGGTGATATGTTCATATCTGCACTTATTGATTTAACCGATGATATTGATTTATTATGTGAGCTCACCTCCACCATCAACAATCTAAAAAACTGCAAAAAATTTGAAGTAAATATTAAGGAAGAAAAAATAAACGGTATAGTGGTAAAAAAGCTTTATATGAATATAATTGAAGATAGATTTCACCGCCCAGAAGATTTAAAAGATGCCGTTAAGGAAGTTTCTAATAATTTGAATTTATCCAAAAGGGCAAAGAACATAATCTGTAATATTATAGACGATTTAATATCTGCCGAAAAAAAGCTCCATAAAACCGACTTCCACCTTCACGAAGTGGCATCCCTTGATACAGTTTTTGATGTTGTTGGAAGCGTAATGCTCCTTGAAAAAAACGGATTTTTGAACGGAAAAATATACTCCACACCCCCAGTTCTTGGCGGTGGATATGTGAGTATGGAACACGGTATTTTATCAGTTCCTGCTCCTGCTACCCTTGAAATATTATGCAAACATGGTATAAAATACTCCAATCCACCTTATGCCACTAAATTTGAACATACTACACCAACGGGCATTGCCGTACTTTCCAATGTGGTTGATGAAATTGTGGATAACTTCCCCCCTATGACGCCCATAAAAGTTGGATATGGTGGAGGCTCAAAAATATTAAAAGAAGTCCCAAATATTTTAAGAGTTATTGAAGGAAAAATAAACAAAAATATAGAAAAAAACATGGTTGTGCTTGAAACCAATGTAGATGATGTTTCTGGGGAGATTATAGGAAATCTTTTTGAAAAACTACTAAATGAAGGGGCAAAAGAAGTATTTGTTGTAAATGGTATCGGAAAGAAAAACCGACCCACCAATATTATTTCTGTAATCACAAATTATGCAAAATCTGAAAAACTTGCAAAAATGCTTATGGAAGAAACTGGAACATTAGGGGTAAGAATAAAAGAGATAGATAGGATAAAGGCAGAGCGAATTGAAAAAACCCATTTTATTAATATAAATGGCAAGGAATTTAAATTTAATGTGAAAATATCATGTATTGATGATAAAATAATAAATATGAAACCAGAATATGAAGACGCCAAAAAAATAGCAGAAGAATTAAAAATACCTCTTAGAAAGGTTTTGAAGATGTTGGATAATGAAATCACCTGCATAGCCAAGTGAGCAACGAAATCACGAAGTGATTTAGTCTAATTTACAAGCAAAAAGATAAATAAAAATCCAGAGGATTTAAAATCTCTAATCACCATACCTTTAAATCAATACCTTCAATATATACTCTGTTTCCTTCAACTTCAACAACTACCCCTGAATGAACCTTTTGCATCATGCAGTGATTTGGTATAAACTTAACAGTATGCCCGACTTCTGGAACCTTTCCAATAACTATGCCTTCAAATGCCACAACCATGGCAATACCTACGTTTATATATTCTTTTTCTTCCCCTGTGATTCTATGGCATGGACCTTCAATATGGGCAATATACAATCCATGATTTTCATCAATTATTTTAGCAAAATGTGGTATCGGACAGCCTAATGGTCTGTATTGGATATAATCTCCAATTTTTAAAGGTCTTTTATCTGTAATTATTAAAGTTTCCCTGCATGAATGTTCATTAGGTAGCGGGTCCAACAGAAAATCTGCTTCATACCCATCAATTACTCCTATGAGTTTTTTTTCTTCTTTTTCCACTTCTGGTTTTACCTCTTTTTTATACTCGACATCCTTTAATAATTCTTTTAATTCTTTCATATTTTCCTTAAAATCTTCCCTAAATAAAAATGGGCATTTATCCAGTGAAGTTTCACCATTTAAAAGTTCCTCTGCAAAAATATCGCATCGTTTATAACCGCATGCTTTGCAGTTGTATCCGGGAAGCAATTTTATTATTTTATTTAATTTATTTACATCCATATTATTCCCCTGTGTATTTTGTAAATCCATCGATTCTTCTTAAAACTCCTCTGTGGTATTTCTTTGAAACTCTTGTTTCTCCAACACAAAGGGTGCAAATACATAATGGGGCATTGTGCCTTAATTCCTCATTTTCTAAACTTGCTAATGGTTTTGTTTCAGCTATTTCATCGGCTATTTCCCCACAACCCTGACCGCTTAATCCATTTACATCGTAAATTCTACAATGGGGGTTCATCTCTAAAATTCTTTCTCTAAATACTTCCCTTTCTGCCTGAGAAATTATATCTCCTTTTGTAATTGCCACAACATCGGCACTTGTCAAAAATGGACCTACCTTTCTCGGCGTATTTGGTCCAGATGTTGCATCTATCACACAGATTCCAAGGCTGTTTTTTGTATAGGGAGCACACCTATGGCACAATCCTGCGGTTTCAATTATGAGTATGTCAATATCTTCATCTTGATTTTTTGCCCATTCAACCATTTCTTCCATATTATATATTGCAAAATGGTCTGGACACATATCCTTACTAAGACCTATAAGAGTAGGAATGCCCAATTTACCATATCTTACATCGTCATCCGTATAAAGACAGTCAATTTTAACAACCGCTGGTTTATGTCCTGCATTCATAAGATTTTTAATTGTATGTATTAATACAGAAGTTTTTCCTGCTCCCGGTGTTCCAGCCACTATACTTATTTTTATATCTTTTTTATTTGTTTTATCTATTTTATTTAAATTATCCATTATTTCACCTTATACTGTAAATTCTATATCTTCCAATGCCAATCTACCGCCATGCCTTATTTTTTCTCTCATTAACAGCATCCAATTATCTATATTATTTAATTTCTTTGAAACCTCCTTTTCTTCCTCGGTAGTTTCAATGATTTCAGTCATCCCACCGTTTTTCATTACAACTCTTCTATCTGTCATAAGTGCTAAAACTGGGTCGTGGGTAATAACCATCACAATTTTTCCATAACCTGCTAGGAGCTCTAAAGCTTCATGCTTTTTAATCCCTGCATTTTCTATCTCATCAATTAACACAATAGGGGAATCGCTTATAACTGCCACATCTGCAACCATTAAACTTCTTGATTGACCGCCGCTTAATATGGTTAAATTATATTCCTTTTTAATCGGTTCTCCCGTCAATTTATTTGCCAAATTTATTATTTCATCCACTATTCCTTCTTTTTCTATGCCCCTACTTTTTGCGTGCATCAATAAGAATTCTTCAACAGTCATGTCTGCTAAAAAGTTCATGTTTTGGGATAATTGGGCTATCCTTCTTTTTCTTGGGTCTCTTCTCATATCAACCGGCGGGACTTCCCCGTTTATCAATATTTTTCTTCTTGAAAGGGTATCCCTCTGTGCTAACTGCTCAATATCGCTTATTAAATTTGATTTTCCACTACCTGTTGGACCTACAACACCAAATATTTCTCCTTTTTTTACAGTTAATTCTCTAACTGCCTCTGGCTCTCCAAATTTGTTGTATCCGCCAATTATTGTAATTTCATTTATATCCATAGTATCACATATTTTTATATCATTATATTTCGTTTAGTTTATAATTATTATTTTATTATTTTAATTATTATTACTGCCTATTACAAATTTCACTGTATTTTTCCAAAAGTATCTCCCCTTAATCCTCTTCTAAGGGTTTCTAATGAAATTACTTCGTCATAGGCAATATTTCCTAAATTAACATCATTTCCAACTTTTAATATAAATTCAACCTGCTGATTTTTATTTGGTGCTTCAAATATGATTTTTTCAACTGGAACATGATTAATTAAGGTTTCAAATTCAGACAGCTTTACATTTCCATCCTTATCGAATAATCCGATGGATTTTCCGCTTTCTCTACCCTCGATAATTACATAATCTGCTCCTGCTTTTAAATCCTCATTTATTAGATTTATTCTATCCATTATGCTTAATTCCTTGTCCTTTTCTATACTCTTTTTTCCAACTTCTGTTAAAACGATAAATCCTTCATCCTTTGCCTTTTTTATGGCATTTTTTCTATCTTCTAGGCTTAAATCCATAGAGCCATTGGATATTTCCACAGCTTCAAAACCGAGCTCCTTACATTCATTTAAATATTCGTCAAACATTCCTCTTGAAAAACAAACCTCAAATAAAGTTCCTCCGGGATATACTTTTATTCCATATTCTTTGTAATTTCTTATCTTCTCTTTTACAATGTCCCCATCCTGAACTGCACTTGTTCCCCAGCCAAATTTAATAAAGGTTATGTATTTTCCGCAAGTTTTCAAATAATCTTTTACAAAATCAGGGGAAAGTCCCTTATCTAAAACCATTGTAATGCCGTTTTCTCTTTCAATATCTAAAAAACCAAATGCATTCATATTATCGCCTTTTTATTTTATTATTTTTATTTATATTTTTTTACATTATAAGAAAATTTTGATATTAAATATATATTAAAGTATAATTTTTAGTTATTATAGGATTAATATTTTATATATTTATTGATTTTTTTTACTGTAATATTAAAATATAGACACATATGATAAAAAAGAATGGTATAAAAAAGGAAAGGAAATATAAAATATTCATTTAGATTTTTCTCCATAGACTTAAAATCAATTTAATTTCAAAAAAACTAAATTTTACAGTTTTATATATTTTATCTATTGGCAATATGTTTTTATTTATATTTGATATATATTATAAATGATAATAATTTAAAAGCCCAAATTAAATGTATTGAACTATGTTAATTGTATTAAATGATATGTTGGATGATTAAATATAGGGGGCGGTAATTTGACCATATTTCTCTTTAAAAGGAAACCTGAAAAAGAAGTCATAAATCTACTGAAAACTCATGTTTCCCTATCTATTGATAGTATTAAAGTGTTAGATGAATATATCGATGATAAGAGCGACAATAAATTACGTGAAATTATAAAACTTGAAAAAGAAGGGGATGAAATAAGAAAAAGAGTAATATTAAATCTCTATGAAGCATTTTTGCCCAGCATGAAAAAAGAATTAAATTATTCAATTGAAATCCTTGATGAAGTTCTTGACAGTATTAAACATGGAGCTCTTATATACAATTTGATGACTTTTGATTTAGACGACACCATTGAGAAAAAGTGCAAATTAATACTAAATATATCCTTAAATATGTTAAATTCAATGTATAATTTAATAGATGTGTTTGAAAACGGAGGCGACTTTAAAAAACATATAAAAGATATAAAAGCAGGAGAGGAAAAAATTGATGATATTCATCATGAAATTTATAGGTATATGGTAAATATGAAAATAAACTCATTTTGGGAGGGAAAACTTATGAGTGATTTTGTAGATAAAATAACAGAAATAAGTGATTATATAGAAAATGTATCAGATGAATTCCAAATAATATATCTAAGTTATCGGTGATTTATATATTAGAATCAATTGCTCTATTAAGTGGGTTATATATTGCATTCGTAATTGGGGCAAATGACACGGCAAATGCTCTTGGCACATCAGTTGGAGCAAAATTAATGAGCTATAAAAAATTAGTGTTAATATTTGGAATATTTGTGCTATTGGGATGTTTAAATGCTCACAATGTGGGACATACTATGAGTACTATTGTGTCGGGAAATGTTATTCCTTCACTTGTTATTGCAGGATTGATTATTACGGTAATTACCTACAAAAAGATACCCATATCCACCCACCAAGTAATTGTATGTGCTTTGGTTGGGTTAAACATGAGCTCCGCAAACATGGAATTATTTGTTAAAATTGTTGGAAGCTGGATAATTTCACCTGTATTAACTGCATCAATATCATTTACCCTTTATAAATTGTTTGAACATTCAAATATACCTATTTTAAAAAGAGTAGAATTGTTAAAATATGGGTTGATATTAAGCGGTGGTCTTATAGCATATAACTTAGGTTCAAATGACCTTCCAACAGCCCTTGGTGCAATATCAAATAATACGGATGTTTTTTTTATGGGTGGAATTGCTATTATAATAGGTGCCCTACTATTTGGAAAAGGAGTTTCTGAAACTGTTGGTATGAATCTTGTTAAATTAAGTCCATTAACAGCATTTGTGGCACAGTTATCCGCAGGAATAAGCGTTTTTGTATTTACACAGTTTGGAATGCCAGTTTCTACGACCCAAGCAATAATCGGCGGTGTTGTTGGAGTTGGATTAACAAAGGGTATCAAAACAGTAAAATGGAAAACATTGTTAAATATTATATTGGGATGGATTTCTGCCCCAGGTTTTGCATTGATTGTAGGTTATTTAATTGAAGTATTGAAATATGGGTAAAAATTTTAAAATTATATTTTCTCAATTACCAATATTCCATCACTTAATGATGTGTGTTTAATATCATAACCCATAGATTCCAATGTGTCCAATATTTCCTTTTTAGAATGATAATTTTTAAAAAATTTATTTAATCTATTGTAGAATTCAAATAATTCAATATTTATATTAGAGGTATCTTTAAAGAATTCCTCTGCAATAATTAATTTACCCCCCGAATGTAGGGCATTCATCATCTTTTTTAGGAATATTTTTAGTGATGGGCTATATTTAAGGGTATATGTACATATAACATAATCGTATTTATTTTTAATCATTGCATTGCAAAAATCCATATGTTTTAACGAGATACTACCATTATCCCATCTTTTTGTTCTTATTTCTGCTATTTTCAGCAAATTTTTTGATATATCTATCCCTGTATATTTTCCCTTTGGGAATATCTTGGAGATATAGAATTCAGGGGATCTAGAACCACAACCTACATCAAGTATATAATCTCCATTTCTTAAATTCAAATACTTTGCAATGACATTTCTACATGATTTTAAATATGAGGTATTCAATATAATATCCCAAATATCGGCATCCTCTATAAAGTTAAGTAATATTTTTGGATGGTTATATCCTATAAGGGCATATTTTGACAGTTTAGTCATGTGGTCGTAGTTTATGATGTAATCTTCCATAAATTTATCATACTCAGGGTGTTTTATAATTATTTTTTTATCTCTATTTAGCTCTAAATTACCATCTTCGTTTTGATAAATTATTCCCAATTTAATGGCAGTGATTATATAATCATTCAAAAAATCATTATTTGGATACCCCAAAAGAGAATTTACCTTATTTGGCTTTGGTTTATATTTGTCAATTACTCCATATATTCCAAAATCCATGCCCTGTTTAAAAAAAGCCACCAACAATTCATTACTCAAATATTTTATAGTATAATCCATGGATTTAAGGGCATGGTTCATATCGTCTATTTTATACTCATATTCATAATTGCTCCTACCTACTATATTTTGTATTCCATGGTTAAAGTTAATCTCCATGATATCACCACCTGTCAATTGAATCATAATCTTTTAAATATTCAACAATGTTTTTACCATATTTAGTTATAACATAGATTTTCATTCCTGCTTCGTCAATACATTCAACAAGTCCCATTTCAATTAGGGAATAATTGCCATTGTATCTAGTTCCCATTCCTTTTAAACATCCCAATACATTACTTGGGTCTGAATTTACCCATCTAGAAAGTTCTGAAAGATAAACACCCTGTGGATGTATTTTGTAAAGAAAAAATAAAATTTTTTTTCTTAATTTACTTTTGTTCAATGAGCGTAATATAGTTGGGTTGATGAATATCATATCCTTTGCTATCATGTCATCACACCTTATTTTATTATTTTTTTAATTATTTATACTGTTAATAACATAGGTTATAAACCGATAAAAATTGTATAATTAAAGATATATTTATATATCTGTCTCTTATACACATCTCCGA
>NZ_WAKW01000015.1 GCF_015523155.1 Methanothermococcus sp. | reverse complement strand
ATTTAAGGATATTTTGCATTATAAACTAAATTTTGCCAATATTTTTTTAAAATATTTAAAATCTACAAGGAACAATATAAAAAAACCAATTCTGTCTTAAATTCTTTAAAAATCTCCATAATTTAATTTATATAAATATATTAATAATACTAAAAATAACACTCATCTACGACAGGATTAAAATACTTATTTTCAAAAATAGAGGAAGTTTTAATGATTTTATTAAAAAATTAAAGATTATAGCGAGGATATATAATTATATATTTTTAAATTTTTTATTATAATATTTTTATAAGATGAATATTAAATTTATAAAATAATTATTTTTTAAGATAAAGGAGGAGGATACCATGGGATTTTTTAATTTGATAATATCTATTTTCAAGAAATCTCCTAAAATACATTATGCAAAATCACAAACTGTTGATTTAATAGAGTTAAAAAGAAATCCCTACTATATAGTAGCATCCGTAGAGTTGGGTAATACTACAACAAAGGCCATAATTACCGGAACTAATATGGACAATGGTACAACCTATTTGATAAGCAAAAATGTAAAAATGACCAGGGATGTTCGAGCTCCTAAAAAGGGAGAAAAAGTATTTGGAAAAACTCTTTGGGGTGTAGAATTAACAAAAGAGGCAGTTTCTGAAATGGTTAAAGATGTTTTAATTGGAGCTTTAAATAATAGAAATTTAACAATCGATGATTTACATTTTGTTGTTAGAAGTACGGGAGTTACAGCAGGATTTGCATCTCCTGATGAAATAAGTAATATGATTATAGCACTTGCAGATGGATGTTTAAAGGCAGGAATTCCACCATCAAAAATGGCCCCTGCAATGACTAAAAACCAACTTCCAAAACCTTTTGATAAATACACATTGATGGATAAAATAATATTTGATGGTGCAGTTACAGGTATTATTCCTCCAACAGGTAAGGAAGTGGTGGCAAATGAGATGGAAGGTGAGCTCGTTACAGCAGGAATAAAAGTTGGTGCAAAATGGACTGATGTAGATTTTAGAAACCCCTGTATGAGCATTGATTTTGGAACTACACTTGCAGGCAGAATTACAAACGATAAAAAACCTTATGCAAATGTTGTTGGAAACCTGTGTGGTTTAGCAGGGGCTATTGCGGATGCCATTGTTAGAGGCAGCGGATTAGTAAACGAAAATAACGGGGCTGTATTGGATATTAAAAAAGAAAATGGCAAGATAAATAAAGAAATAGCCGAGAACTATGCAAAAGAAGCTCATAAATACATAAAAATATGTGAAGTTCCAAAAAATGTAGAGAGGTTTGGGACAGTCCCTGTAAATCCTGAAAGTGCAGAGAACGCAGGGACTGTATTGATAGGTTGTGATGTTGGGGAAAATGGAAGCCATATTCCTAAATTAGAAGAAATTGGAAAAAAAGTCATGGACGAAAGCAATACTCCAACACTTTTATATACTCTCGATATCGTATCGGCTGAGGTCACTAAAAAACTTGTTCATCTTGCAAATCAAAAGGACCTTATAACTGAAAAAACTGCAATTGGAATAACTGGAAGGGCAGGCATCACAGGAAACAAACCTAAATTGATAATTGAGAAATTAGGGGAATTAAATATTTGGGAAAAACCAGAAGAAAATATCGTATTTGTTGAAGATGGTCTTGCTTTGGGTGCCAGTGTTATGGCAAGATGTATGAATTGTCTTGGAACTCCAAAAAATCCAATTGGTGGAAATAGAGGGGATAAATGTATATTGGGTGAAAGAAGAAAATGGCAGAAACAAAGAGGAATGATAAAATAAAAAATAATAATTAAAATTAATCATGAATTCCTTTTTCTGTTATTCTGAATATTGCCTCAGCATCTGGAAGATGTGGGGAATCGTATAATTTTGCAACTCTTTTATCTCCTTTTCCTTTTCTTAAAAAGAATCTAAATGTTGCAGCGTGTCCAACGATATGCCCTCCAATTGCCTGCTCAGCAGCTCCAAAGAATGCATCAGGTCTTGCTGAAACTTGGTTTGTAATAAGAACAATACAGTTGTGGAGGTCAGCGAGCTTATTTAAAACTGCCATATGCCTTCCAAGTTTTTGCTGTCTCTCTGCAAGTTTTCCTCTTCCAGTATATTCGTTCCTAAATGTGCTTGTTAGTGAATCTACAATTACCAACTTTATGTTGTTTCCCGATTTTATGAGCTCTTCAATTTTTTCTGCAAAAAGCATCTGCATATCTGAATTGTATGCCCTGGCTACAAATGTATTATCAAGCACTTTTTGACCATCTATACCAAGGTTTTCTGCCATCTGAGTAATTCTTTCAGGTCTAAATGTTCCCTCTGTATCTATATAAACTGCTTTTGGATTTGATAATTCACCGTCATTTATCCATTCATCATCTGCAAAAATTGTATCCTCACATTGAAGATTTACACATGCCTGATGCATGATTTGTGTTTTTCCACTTCCAAATATTCCTGCAAATTCAGTGATTGATTGACTTTCCAATCCTCCGTTTAATATCCTATTTAATTCATCGCTACCTGTGGATAATCTCCATACAGT
This sequence comes from Methanothermococcus sp., assembly GCF_015523155.1. Taxonomy (GTDB): domain Archaea; phylum AGJL01; class Methanococci; order Methanococcales; family Methanococcaceae; genus Methanofervidicoccus. The sequence continues at coordinate 17,511 of NZ_WAKW01000015.1, read as the reverse complement.
TTTTCTCTGATTTAAAAGGTCAGTGCCACTTTTAAACCCTAAATCACATAGTTCTCTTGCACCCATTATCATTTTAGCCGCTGCTTTTTCACTTATGCCTTCAATATCTGTGAGCTCCCCAATAGTTGCAGTGGCGATTTTCATAAAATCTATATATCCAGCTTCAATGAGTTTTTCAGCGGTTGAGGGACCTACACCCGGTAATTCTGTTAACTTATCAACCATATATTCACCTGTAAATTTTTAAAATAATTCTAAAAATATCTTTTAAGAGATTAATGATTAATATCTAAATATATTTATAATTTTAATTATGTCTAATTTAGTAATTAATATAATATGTGAAGAGCTATTTATAATTTTTCACTATATAAATGGGTGAGAAAATGATTAAAGATGACGATTTTTTTAGAATTGATGGTGTTCCACTTACGAAAGAAGAAATAAGGGCGATAAGTATAGGTAAATTACAATTAAAATCTGACGATGTTGTTGTTGATATTGGATGCGGTAGTGGAGGAATGACTGTTGAAATGGCTAAAAGGTGTAAATTTGTCTATGCAATTGATAATGTAAAAAAAGCCATAACCACCACAAAAAAGAACCTGGATAGATTTAATATTAAAAACTGTGAGGTAATAGAGGGAAATGCAGAGGATGTTTTATTTGATTTAAAATTTAACAAGGCATTTATTGGTGGAACAAAAAATATACTTAATATTTTAAATATATTAAAAGAAAAAAATGTAAAACACATTGTGGCAAATACAATAGTTCTTGAAAATGCAGTGAAAATAATAAATAACTTTAATAAAAATGATGATATATATAGCATTGATATTGTAAATGTATCTATAAGTTATGGAAAAAAAATAAATGTAGGACATATGATGATAGCAAAGAATCCCATAACTATAATAACATGTAAGAAGAAATATAAATAAAAAAATTTAAAAATTAAAAAATAAATATTGAAAAATAAAAATATACACCATATATAAATTTATTATTTTATTTCATTATAATGGGGGAAATCATGAAACCTACGGCTTATTTTTGTATGGAATTCGCAATAGACCAGCCTTTGAAAACTTATGCAGGAGGATTGGGCTTTTTAGCAGGTTCTTATTTTAGAGCAGCCCATAGACTAAAATATCCCCTTGTCGGTGTTTCAATGTTGTGGAGTTATGGATACTACGACCAGGTTAGAGACAAAGAGGGCAGAATGAAGGTTGATTATATAAGAAAATATTATGAATTTTTGGAGGATATAAAATTAAAAATCCCAGTAACTATAAATAACGCCACAGTTTGGGTTAAAGCGTATAAACTTGAAGAGAATGTATTTGAAACCTGTCCAATATATTTTTTAACAACGGACATTCCTAAAAATGACCATTTATCAAGGACAATATCTTATAATTTATACGATGGAAACAATTTAACACATATTGCCCAAGAGATTGTTTTAGGAATAGGGGGCTACAAAGTTATAAGAGAATGCGAAAATATTAAACTTTACCATATAAATGAAGCCCACCCTTTGCCGTTGGGTTTTAAAATGCTTGAAGATTATGGACTTGATTATGTAAAGGAACATCTTGTTTTTACAACCCATACGCCTGTACCAGCTGGAAATGAAACACAGGACATTCATCTACTCAAAAATATGGGATTTTTTGGAAATGTAGATATAAAAGTTGCTGAAAAACTTGGGGGTGATCCATTTAATTTAACTGTTGCAGCTTTAAGAATGTCTAAAATAGCAAATGCAGTTTCAAAACTACACAAAAAAACAACTGAAAACATGTGGAGTTGGGTAAATAATAAATGCCCTATAACTTATATAACAAATGCTCAGGATAGATATTATTGGCAGGACCCTATTATAAAATATGCTGCAAAAGATTACGATTATGAGAAACTAAGAAAAAGAAAGATATGGCTGAAAAAATTACTTTTTGAAGAGGTTGCTGACCAAACTGGAAAATTGTTTGACCCAAATATAATGACGGTGGTATGGGCAAGAAGATTTGCAGGATATAAAAGACCTCATTTACCCCTGTATGACGAGAATAAACTAAAAAAACTTCTTGATGATAAAAAGATTCAAATAATATGGGCTGGAAAACCACACCCAAGCGATACAAATGCTCAGATTACATTTAATTGGATAGTATCAAAAACAAGGGATTTAAAAGGTGCAGCAATACTAACAGGATACGAATTAAAATTAAGTAAATTATTAAAAATGGGTTCTGATATATGGTTGAACACTCCAAAACGACCCAATGAGGCATCTGGAACCTCTGGAATGACGGCCTCGATGAATGCCTCCATACACATGAGCACACTTGACGGTTGGCATGTTGAATGGGCTGAGATGTATCCAGATGATAGTTTTACAATAGGGGATGGAATACATACAGATGATGAATATGAGGCAAAATGTATGTACGAACAGCTTGAAAAAGCATCAAATTTATATGACACAGAGGAATGGTGGAAAAAGGCATGCAACTGTGTAAATCATGTTGTTGAATATTTCGATGCAGAGAGAATGGCTAAGGAATATGTTGAAAAAATGTACATATAATATTAATTATTTTTTATATATAAATGCGTTTATAATTTTACATTTTTTTATAAATTTTTTATTTTATCTTTTATTTTTTGGTGATTTAATGGATAGAGGCATTTATGAATTTAGAGAGTACTATAAAAGCAAATTTCCATACTACAATATAAGAGCCCAGCAAAAAAAGATGATGGAAATTATATTTAACAGTGTTAATAATAAAAAGAATTTGGTAGTCGAGGCACCAACAGGAGTTGGTAAAACACTTTCTTATCTTATTCCGTCATTGTATTTTGCAGAGAAAGGGAAAAGAGTTATAATACTCACTGAAACAATTGATCAACAGGAGAGAATTTTTGAGGATTTAAATTCACTGAAACACAATTTAAAAGTATCCTTTATGATGGGAAAAGGAAATTTTTTCTGCAAATCAAAAGGAGATAAAGCAAATAGGTTATACTGTCAGTTAAATAAAAAATGCCCTTATAGACCAAATAAAAAACCATATTGTAGCATATGTGGGGCTAAAAAGGAACCTATTACAATAGATGGAATTACAAAATATTTTTGCCCATTTTGTGTGTGTGATTATCAAAAGTCAAAAATTGAATGTTTGAATGCCGATATAGTTGTAATGAACAACAGTATCTACTACTACATAAAGGAAGAGATTGATGCAAAAAGAAACACCGATATAATAATCTGCGATGAGGCACATAAGCTTGAAGGAAGTATAAGAAATGCTGCCACCATATCTATAAATCCGGAGATAGCCCTTAATAGATTGAGGTTTATGGCATACTATTTTGCACCAAATACATTGAGGAAGTATTTTAAACGACTTGATGATGAATATAAATATGATGATAAAAATAATTATAATAATCATGCCTATTTTAACGATAAATATAACGAAGATTTTTGGAACCATCGGGAGACAAAAATCGAAGATTTTTGGAAGATTATTCATAATTACGTCTCAAATTATGCAAATATTGAGGATTGTAAAAATACATTGATATTTGATGGAGAACACATCACCTCTTGGAAGTTAAAGGAGGATGTGGCAATATTGGGAACTCTTTTAGATGGATACTATCAAATACTAAATATAAAGAAAAAAATAGAATCTCTTGAAGAAAATAAAGAGCTCAACAAAAAAGACCTTAAATTTAAAATAGATAACAAGGCACTGGTTCCCTTGGAATTTCAATTTATATGTAATAAAAAAATAACTGATATGCCACTTATGGAGTTTATAGACAATATAAAGAACTTAAAAACTACAAATAGCAACTTTGTAATATATAGGAATAGGAGCTCCCTATTATGTGAGCCAGTCCTTGTTTCATCCTACCTTAAAAAACTTTATGGGGGGGCAGTAGTAATACATTGTTCCGCCACCATTGGAAATTTAAAGGTTCATGCTCTTAAAACTGGAATGGGGGCATCTAACACCCTTGTTTTAGATAGTCCTTTTTCAGAGCATAGAAAAAAGATAATAGCCCTAAGTGATGGAGAGGACATGAAGTATGATGGTAGAAAAGAATTAAAACGAAAAAAGGCAAATGAAAATATATTTAAACTGTTAAAATCTGCAAAATGCAATAGCTTAGTATTGTTTAAAAGTTTTGAGGATTTAAATAGTGCATACAAATATTTAATAAATAACAGCAACAAATTGAATCAAAAAATATATTGTTATGAATCCGGCATGGATGGAAAGGATGCTAAGGAATTAAAGGAACGCTTTGAAAGAAATGGAGGGATACTTCTTGCAACAGGGAGATTTGCCGAAGGTGTGGATATACCAGGAGATGCCTTAACAATGGTAATAATTGACAGCCTTCCTTTTCCAGTTCCAACACCTTTATTGAATCGTGAGCAGAAACTACTTGAAGAGGGATTGAAAAAGAAAAATGTAAATAATAAAAATGCTCATTGGATGGCATTTTTAATGACTTCATTTCATATTATGTCCAGAACAATTGTTCAGATGATTGGCAGATTGATAAGAGCAGAGGATGATTACGGCGTTGTAGTTGTTCAGGATAAGAGATTTAATGACTGGGTTGCTGAGGAGATGAAAAAGAGAGGATATTTAAAGGATAATTATATATCTATGAACATAAACAAAGCAGTTGAATATATTCCTAAGTTTTTGAATGAGTTTAAATCTGAAAAGTAAAAGCGAAAATAAACTTATTTATTATTATTTATTATTACTTATTTATTTAATTATCTATTGGTTAATTATTTATTCGGTGATAAAATGATTACAGTTGGAATAGACCATGGAACATCTGGTATAAAAGCATGTATAAGGGAAAATAATAAAAACACATTTTTTACTATGGCACGAACAGAATTAAAAAATAAATCTTTTTTAGAGGAATTAAAAAATTATGTGGCGTTAAGTGATATAGACCTTATTTCAGTATGTTATTCTATGGGGGATGGGATAAATAAAATATTTCCCATAGATAAGGTAAAAAATAGAGGTGTAATAAATATAGAGGGAGTTGGGGAAAAAATAGGCGGAGGAACAAAGGTATATGATGAAATAAAAAACTCAGAGATTCCTGCGGTAGTTATACCCGGACTGCATAAAAATACGGAATGTATGGATGAAAGATTTAGAGCTCTATACTCTCATGTGGCATCACCAGAAAAAATATCCATAGCATACACGGCATATAAAACATTTGGATTTAATGATTTTATATTATCGGATATTTCTTCAAATACTGTGAGCCTATTAATAAAGGATAAAAAGATTTTCGGAGGATTTGATGCCTGCATTGGTGCTATAGGGATATTGCACGGTCCAATTGATTTGGAAATGATAAGAGATATTGACAGCCACAAAATCACGGCAAATGAAGCATTTTCAACTGCTGGGGCTATAAAAATAGTTAAAGACAGATACAAAGGTGTAGAGGATACTAAGGCAGAAATTTTAAAAAACTACAAAACAGATGAAAGATGTCGCCTTGCAATAGACTCTCTTATTTTAAGTGTGGCAATGGAAATAAATTCCCTGATGTTCTTAAATAAAGATAAAAATATAATTTTAGCGGGTTCTGTTGCTACTACGGAAGAATATGGCGTTCCAGAGAAGTTAAAAGAATATTTAGATGGAAATATATTTGTTTTAGATGGCGAAAGTGGAGCTCTTGGGGGAGCTCTGATAGCTGAGGACATATTGAAGGGGAAAAGGGATATTTTGGGAATAAAGGTAGAGGGATTATAATTTTTTTATTATTTCACTGTTTAGTTTATCAAATATATTTTCTTTTTCTTTATTATTTGCAATTTTGAAGAATTCTAATTTAATATTTTTGAAATACTCATCAATTTCTTCATTTTTGATTCCATTTAATTTTAATATATTGTTTATTTTTTCTTTATTTATCCCTTCAAAACCATGCGCCACTATGGTAATGTGTCGTAAATTATTATTGTTTTTTTTATACATTTTCTTTATTTTTTCATATGTCCTGAGTTCATCTGAATAGTTTCCATATAAATAACATATTAATCTTTCATAAGTGGGGGTATTTATTAATATGTGATATTGCACTTTACCGTTGTGTGTTATTATATTTCCCAATTTATCTTTCTTTTTACAGTTTTCTTCGATAAAACTCTGTAATTTTAATACACCCTTATGATTTACAGGATTGTTATATTTAATTCTATTTGATAAATATTTTAAATAACTTTTAATTTTATTGTTCAAATCATCCACACCAATATTCTCAACTTCAACAAGTCCAGATGGTGGATTGCTACCTAATTTATAACTAATTTTGGTTTTTGTTTTTTTAAACCATTTTAAAACAAAATATTGTCCCATTGCCTCCTCCAATCTATAAACTCTTGCTAAAAAGTTTGCATAGTTTTTATTTTTTAATTCAATTTCCATATTGTCCAATAATTCAAGGATATGATATTCCAATTTTTTAATTGTGTTGTTTTCATTTTTTAATTTCATTAATCTATCATCATCATGAAATTTTATGGCGTTATCAAAATCAAAATTTAATCTATAATTTAAATGTTTAATTAAATTCAAAACTTCTATATTATCTTCATAATATTTTTCAAATGACAATGCACCGGCGTAGTTGTAATTTTTAATTAAATCTTTTACTTTCTCTTTTATTATTTGTTTTTCGAATGAACTCATGTTTTCTGAATCAATATTTCCGCCATTAACTTCCAGCACTCTTATTTTTTCTTTGAACAATGTTGCCAATCTTATGGCTTCTTTACTTGTTGGAACACCACCACTTATTTCAAATACCAACCCATCAAAAATTTTATAATTATTATATATTATCTTGTGTATATGATTAAACCATCTCTCTAAATTTGATGCATTAAATTTGGCAACTTTAATTTCAATTTTACCTGAATATCCTTTTTTTTCTAAAACTTTTTTAATAATCTCTGCTTCAATAAATGTATCTCCTTTTTTAAATCTTTTATCGATATTTTCATCTTGCTGATTTGTTGGAATTAAAATAATTTTTTCTACGGATCCATTTAATTGATTTTCAATATAATCTAAACAAGGATTTATAATTGGTAATACGATATAATTTTTTACACTATCGTAATTTTCTGATATTTTATGAGTATTATCTAAAAAATTATTTTTTTTGATATATAGTTCATTAGAATCCAAATCTTTGTTTTTTTCAAATATATCTCCCAGTATATTTGTTAATTCTTGTTCATACTCTTTCTTAAACTGTATATCTCTATTACCTAATGTGCAAATTAAACAAACCCCTTTTTTCACTATTTCACCTAATTCAAATTATTAATTTTTTTATTTCATCTAAATCTTTAATTATTTTTTCATCATTGCCATATATTTTCATAATATCCATTTTAGATACGCCCTTAAAACCATGTGCCAATATTGACTCATTTCGAAGCTCCGATAATTTTTCTAAATTTTTACTGAATCCATATATTTTCCCATATTTCTTCCATTCTTTTTTACCCTTGCTCACCATATAACCCAATATCCAATCTAAAACTCTATTATTTGGTTCTTTTCTTCCATTCCAGTCGGTTTCTTTATCTAAATAATTTAATATTTCTGGATTATCCTCCAAAAACTTTTCAAATTCAATCCATCTTTTAAGTTTTTTTCCATTTTCATCTTTAATAGTCTCTGGATTTGTAGATATGTTAAATTCTTTTTCTATAATCATCCTAAGTAGTGCCTCTTTTAATCGGAATATCCTTCCTATAAAATCCACATATTCTCCATTTTCCCATTTTATTTTTGCATTTTCAATTAATAAATCAATTAATTTGGCATAAAGCTTAATATTATCTTTAATTACAATTTTATTAACATCAACATCTTCAAAATCTTTTATAAGTTCAATTTCCTTTTGAATTTCTCTTTTGTTTGCAATTTTTACATCGCCACAATTGTATGCTTTTTCAAACTCCTCCAATGCCTTTTTGAAATCGAACATTTTTTTATAATTTAATCCCAATAAGTAATGGTATTTCCAATCATGTATTAAGTTATACCTTTTTCCAATCTCAGCACAGAGCTCATATAGATGTTTAGCATATAATGTTTTAAATTCCTTATCTTTCAATATGTTGAATATTTTGTTTCCGATTTCCAGTTCGACTGGTTCATTTTTGTATGGTGATTTGTATAATATTTTAACCTTTGATTCCCACTTCAGAGCTCCGCAGGTTATCAAACCATAAGATAGTGCAGGAGTTCCCCCTGTAATACCCAAGTAAACGACATCATAATCGCCGTCATTTTCAAAACTTTCAAGTGTTTTTTTGTAATATTCAAACATTAAGGTATAATCCGATGGATTATCGGTAATTGCATAAACACCAATGCTGTTTATTTTATTCCCAAATTCCTTTTTTAAAAGATATTCTATAATACTGGCGGAATAATATGTGTCTGTCCTATAACCTCCTTTTTGAAGGGTTCCGAATAATATTACATCCACAGAGTCGTGAAAATCCAATATTGTTTTTACTTTATCTTTTATTATTATTGGCTCTAATTCCAATTTCTTATAAACCCCACTTGAATAAAGTTCTTTGGTGAAATCAAATAATTCAACAGATTTATCATCGTCATACAAATCTTTACCTGTGGTTTCTTTATATATTCTCCTGCAATAATTCCTTAATTCATCTGATATTTTATTTGGTTTATTATCAAATAGTGGAGTTCCATCTTTTCCTAAATCTCTATTTCCAACATTTGATAAGAACAACGCCTTACCCATTTTTTCACTTCGCCGTTATTTTTATCCATCCCATAGGTATTTCTTTTTTAGAATCAATTACACGCGTTCGTGGGAATTCTATATAATCATTTACAGGCTGAACTAAGAATTTGCCTGTCCTTTTATCTTTCCCTTTTTTCAGTGGGAGCATTTTTTTTATTAAATTTAGATTCTTGTTATGTTTCCATAATAGTAAATATACAGTTTTAGATAAAAATCCGCTTCCAGAACCTAATGTTAAATAAAATGAATTATTGCCGTTTAAGTCATTTAGAATTTTATTTTTGTAAAAATCCTTTAGACCCTGCGGTAAATATTCATTTTTCATTTCAAATTTTATAATGGTTCTTGAAAACCTATTGCACATGTTTTTTATATCTTCGAAATTTTTTGGAAAACTATTTTTTATGGTGAGCTCCATTTTGAATTCTGAATTTTTTTTAAGACTTTCTTTTGGTTCTGGAATGGTTTCAGATTTTTTACCTTTTCTTGCATCCATTGTATTGTATCTTATAGTATTGATAAATTCAAAATTTTCTGGCGGTATAATGTTGCTATCTGTGATTAACAAATATTTAAAGAAATCTTTATTAATACCACCAATAGCGGTTTTTATAACCTCATTTCCTTTTAAATATGGTTTAATATCATTATTTTTTAAAATTTTTATTAATTCATCAATATTTTTATCATAATAATCAAAAATATATGCCGTTCTTATTGCTCCCTTTAAGGAACTCCCTGGAATGTAATAGTTCCCTTTTTGATTTATGAATTTTTTAACCTGTATTCTTGCATCTTTTCTAATCTTACAATCGATTTCTTTTAAAATATGTTCCTCAGGATACAAACCAATACTTTCATAAATTTCTTTTGTGTCCTTTTCAACTCTATTATTTCCCATATTTGATTTAATCACTTGTACTAATTCATTTATTTTATTTATATCATCTATGCTTTCCAATAACTTATCTATATTGATTATTTTTGCCTTGCTATTTTCAATGTAATAATCTAAGTTAGAATATACATCCCCATTTCCAATATTCAGAGGAGATAATGTTGTAATATTTAAGATTTTTTTAGTGGCTTCCATTTTTGGTTTTGATTCATTAGGTCTAAATATATTCATAATTCCCCCTCCTCTTCATTGCATTCATCGTAGAATATTACAGGGATTGAAATCATTCTTCCATTAAGTATTACTTCATGAATTACCCCATTAGGTCTTAAATCCCTATTATCACCCTCAATTTCTTCATTACATATTGAACCTTCTGCAATTGCATAAACGCTTTTTTTAAGTTTTGTTATGTTTTTCATACTATTTTGTGATGGGTATATATATCCACCAATTTTAATCAATTGGTAGTTATCGAAACATTTAAATTCATTTTCATCCTTTGGAATTGTAATGGATAATGTTATTCTTTTTTCTTCAGCAATGTATTCTTTATTTTGTGTCTTGTGTTTTTCGTTTAACAAAGTTTTATCGATAGTTAAATCTTCTTTGAATTCATTAATTATAATATTTTTAAAAGTCCCTGCTCCGATACTTCTTTTTCCGCCTAATCCTTCATCTTTTATTAAATTTATAGATGCTTTAATTTTCTTTTTTAAATCTTCATCTATATTTTGGAAATCTATTAAAAAATAAAAACCTACTACGTTTAACTTAGTGGCATTTTCCTTTTTATTCTTCTTTCTTAATGGTTTAATGAATTCAATTGAATACAATTGCCCTTTATCATCGTCTTCTAATGTAGTTCCTTTTATTCTATCTATTGAAACCTTTTGTTCTATTATTTTTTTAAATAATTTTATATTTTCCAGTTTTTTGTAGTCAAAATTCTCTTTTTCTTTTTTAGATATTAAAAACTCAATTTCTTCTTTAGATATTAGAAACTCCTTTTCTATTGTTATTTTTTTTAATTCCCTTTTGTTGTGGTCTTTAAGTGCCCCAATAGATATAAATTTAATTTTTTTAACATCTTTTGGCTTTTCCTCCACTTCTTTTGTAGTTTCCTCGTCAAATCCTAACTTTAACATAGGTTTTGGTATGAATAATATTTCTTTTGATGGTGTTTCAATTTCTGAGTTATCCAAATTAAATTGATATATCGCAGGAAATAAAGATGATGTTTTTAATTCTTTCATTTTCTCTTTGTATTTGTTAAATTCATCCTCGCCATATAATTTAATAAAATTATTAACTATTGCGGAAAATAAACTGTTAGAATGAAAAATTATAGAACTTTCAGTTAAACCGCCTTCTCCAAAATGGTATTTACTGTTTTCGTCTGGAATAAGTCTTACAATGTGCATAATCCCCACCGATTTTCATAAAAATAAAAAATAAGGAAATTTAAAAGTTAATTTCGTTTATTAATTTAATTAATTCATCTAAATCATCGATTTCAGGCTTTTCCACCATTTTATCCATATCCCCTTCGTAGTATTCTTTTGGTTTGTATATTGCCTTTAATTTTTCAAATTTTATTTTACCATATCCCCTTGAACCGCTTCCACCTAAATAATCGTCCTCTAATAATTTCATACCTTCGATGAATTTTTTAATTAGTTCTTTATCTTTTTCTTTATATATATTAAAAACAACCTCATAGTTAAATTCACTTCCTGCAACCACTCTTTCTATAAATCTTGGGTGTTGTGCTGTCCCCTTTACCCTATCTATTACATTCTCTGGTTTTGTTTCTAGATGGTCATAAACGGTCTTTCCATCAGGAAGATCCAAATAAGCATCCCTTACAATAACTCTTGAAGGTTCTTTGATATTATCTGACTTATGTGGGCCAAAAAGCATACATATATAACAATCTTTTTCTCCACAATTGCATGGTTGGGCTTCTCCATTATTATATTTATATTTACCATCTTTTATTTCCAATAAACTTCTAATTTTGCCCTTTAAAGAACTTCCAGGAATAAACACCCTTCCATTTTTATCTCTTATTACTGGGTTGTCAGAACCCCCTATTTTTAAAGTTTCTGCTGTTCCACCAATGTGTAATCCTGTTTTTGTTTTAATTTTACCTTTTATTATAATTTTTCCTTTTAAGGTTATTTTATTTTCCATGATATCCCCTCTTATTGTTAATTAACATTAATTATATCTTTTGTGATATGCCACAACAGCCTCAAAGAATGTTTTAAAGTTTTTAAATTTATTTTCATCACTTTTAATGGCATCCAGCATCTTAGTAAATTCTCCCTCCAAAGTTTCTAATGCGGGCTTTTTCTTTTTTTTATCTGTTTCCTTACTTGCCTGATATGCCATTTTTGGTTTTAATAACATTAATTTTAAATACCAATTTTCATTGCTATTGTCATCCATGGATTCTTCAATTTGAACCACATAATCATAAAAATCCCTTAATTTTGAAGACGGTATGTCTTTTATTTCCTTTGAAAGTTCTTCAGCCTTTTCAATTAAGATATTGATATTTTCAGAGCTCAGGTTTAGGATGTTATTTATATCGTTGTCCGTTAATATTGATTTGTTCTGGGTTTTTGAGTTTTTAGGTGTTCTTTTTCCCATAATATTACCGCCTCCTTTAAATCTAACATTTGGATGATTATTCCAACTCATTATAGACACCCCTTATTTCTTGATTTTAATTCTGCTATTCTTGAAGCAATTATCATGTCGTTAAAGTTGAAATTTTTCAGTCCATCAGTATCACCTTCTTTTATTTTACTTTCGATTTTAGTCAGATAATTATCTATAAACTTTACATTTTCATCCAACCCTCCGTCTTTGTTGGAATAATTTCTATACAGATAGTATTTCATTCTCCACAGATATGGAACATTAATTCGGAATTCATCTTTTGAAACATTTTTGCCAAAAGCTTTTTTTAAATTTGAGGAGGTCTTTTGAACTAAATGAACTATTCTTCTTTTGTCTGTATTTTTCATTGCTTTAATAAATTTTTCCTCATAGTTATTTACATCTTTAATGCTGTTCCATTTCAAAGGTAATTCAAATATACTCACTGAATCTTTTTCCAACTTTTTTCCGTTTATTTCTATAATATTTTCTTTTGCATTTTCCAACTCATCCTCTGCTAAATAAACGCCCTTTCTATATTCAAATTTTGGATTTACCAATACAATACCTGCACTTAATGTGATGTCAGAATTATCACAAACGAACTCTCTAAATTTTTCATTTATCTCTTTTGCCAAATCCCATACTCTATCCCATGCTCCAACTATTAATGTGTCATCGCCCCCTGAATAGGTTAAATAAATGGAATTTTTATATTTTTCATTTGATTTAATTAAATAAGGAATATAACCTGTAAAGAACAAAGTTAGCATAGAGCTCAGGGTACTCAATCTTGATATTGTTGCTCTATTGCCAAGACCTCTTGTAATTATTTTACCTAAATTATCCACATCCATTTTTAAGATACCTATTTTGTTTGTTCCAGTCCTTTTTTCTGCATCTTCTCCTAATTTAGAGAAATCTTTTATTCCATTATTATCATCCACTGGAAATGCTATTGAACCTAATTTATAAGGTATTTTTAAATTTCCATCTGCATCTGGAAGATTATATAATGCATTTTCAAATTCAATTAAATTAAAAAATTCCATTAATACAGGCAATTTATTAAAATATTTAGTTTTTTTGAATATATTTGAATAACTATTTAAATTGTAATCTATACTATTTTCTTTTTCAAATTTCTTTAAAAAATTGGTAATTTCAACAAATGATGCACAGTTTTCACAAATTTTTGTTCCATCATCCAATTGGTAAATTTTATCCTTTTCCGCTTTACATACATTACATCTATTTTTTTCATTTCCACTTCCTTTTGGTTCGAACAACTCCATTCCTTTATATTCAAATTTTTTCATTTTTCTTTTAGAAATGGCTTCTGCTGATTCCTTCCATTTATACGGAATTCCAATCTTCACATCTTTATCTGCACAATCTATTAAAAAATCAATAGGTCTTAAATCCACCTTTCCAATTGCCACATATAAATCTGCACCGAATTTATCAAACAATATATTATTTATTTTTTCTTCAAAATGCTTAATTTCTTCATTATTGACGTTGTGAGACAATATATAGAAATGCCCCCCTCCGTAAAACAATATATTTGCAATTGGTAAATTCAACTCTTTAACTACATATTTAGCACAGAGCTCCGTTAAAAAATCCAAATAAAAACTTCTACCTTTAAGGGATTTATTTGCTCCTTTTGAAGTGATGTTGAATATGAAATTTTGAACTCCTGAAATATCTCCGTGGATTAGAGAAAATATGTTTTTATTGCTGTATTTAATATCATTGTTTAATAGTTCTTTAATTTTATTTATTTTTTCAGATTTATCTTTTTCATTTTCTTTGTATTTCTCTTTAATTTCTTTTATTTTATTGGTTTCATTGATTAAATTTTTTAAAAGATTTTTAATGTACTCGTTATTAATTTTTTCATTTTTGCATAATTTATATAAACAACAGGCAATAGCACAGGTGGTTTTTGAGTGATCAAACAATGAAACATCAGGTAAATAGGGCGATACTCTTTTCCAATAGGTTGCAGAAGGCACGCACCAAGTATATTTTTGCATAAGTTGATATAATTTTTCAAAATTATCTATATTTTTATTTACTTCTTCCAAAAATTCATTTATTAGGTTTTTATAATATCTATTTGGATAGCCATTTTTAGGAAATATATTATTAGAAACATTTAATTCTATTAAGTTGTATTTTTTTGCTTTGTTGTAATCTATGCTTTTTTTATCATTATCTTGTAATAATATGCTTTCAAATATGGAATATAAAGGTTGTTCTTCTCTTTTCTGTTCAATAGGTTGTTCTGATGTAATTCTTTCTCCACTACTCAACCAATCTGCCAATTTAACAATATTAACATGCCATTCATTGTTATTAATATTTTTACAATGATGCATACCAATTATTTGTTTTATAATAGATTTTTCTTCGTTAGAAAAGTTAAATCCAAATTTATCAAAATATTCTTCAAAAAATCTTGAACCACTTTTCTCATGACCGTAGCTCCCGGAATACAATTCTACATTCCCTCGATATCCTCCCCTTTCCAACAATTTTCCAATATCGTGAAGTAATGCACCAATTTTTAATGTATCATATTTATTCATTATATCCCCCAGTTTAATATCACTATTAAAATATATTATAATATGTAAAATTAATTTATATATTATATCTATATAACCATTATATAAACTTTTTTACATGTTATAATAGTTAATTATATGATTAACCAATTAATGTTTTAGGCTTATAAAAATAATAATTTTTTATATATCCATAGAAATAACGGTGAAAAAATGAAAGTAATATTAGTTGGTGCTGGACCTGGTGATGAAGAATTAATTACATTAAAGGGACTAAATGCAATAAAAAATGCTGATGTAATTGTTTATGATGATTTAATTGGTAAAAATCTCCTTAAATATGCAAAAGAGGATGCAGAATTAATATATGTTGGTAAAAGAAAGGGGAAGCACTCCCACAAACAGGAAGAGATTAATCAAATATTAGTTGAAAAGGCGAAAGAAAATAAAACAGTAGTTAGATTAAAAGGTGGAGATTCTTTTATATTTGGAAGAGGGGGTGAAGAAATACTTGAATTGAAAAAACACAACATACCTTATGAATTAATCCCTGGCATTACATCATCAATAGCAGTTCCAGAGGTTGCAGATATTCCATTGACACATAGGAAAGTGGCAACCTCATTTACAGTGGTTACAGGACATGAAGCAGAAGATAAGGATAAAAAACAGGTAAAATTAAGAGAATTAAACGCAGATACCATTGTAATACTTATGGGCATTACAAACTTAAAGAAGCATATTGCCGAGCTCCTAAAAAATAGTCGTAGAAATGAAAACACACCAGTTGCCATAATTACAAATGGAACTCGACCAAATCAGAAGGTAATAAAAGGCACATTGGGAGATATTGTAAAAAAGGCAGAAGAAAACAACATTGCACCGCCTGGAATTATAGTAGTAGGGGATGTTGTAAATGTTTTAGAATAATTAATACTTAAATCTAATATATATGATAAAGGTAATAATGAAAATAATAATAAAAATAAAAATAAAATTAATACTATGCAAAACATAGAAAATAAATAATATCATAAAATAATAAAATAATAAAAAGGTGAATATATGGAATATATGGATGAAGATTTAAAAAATACAGTAGAATTTCACGGTCATTTCTGTCCAGGTTTAGCTATGGGATACAGGGTGGCTAAGTATGTTAAAAACCACTACAAAAAATCAGAAGATGAAGAGCTCGTGGCAATAGCATATAACAACTCATGCAGTGTTGATGCAATTCAATATTTACTTGGATGCACATTTGGAAAGGGAAATTTAATATTTAAGGACTATGGAAAGCATGTTTATATCTTTTATTCAAGAGAGCATAAAAAAGGTATTAGGATTACATTTAACGATAAGGTGTATGAAAACATAAAGAAAATGGATGATGAATTAAAAAATATTCCAGAGGAAAAAAAGAAAGAATATTCAAAAAAATTAAAAAATAAATTTATTAAGGAAATATTAAACTTATCTGATGAGGAGCTCCTAAATATTAAGGAGGTAGATATTCCAGAACCCAAAAAAGCTAAAATATATCCTTCACTTAAATGTGAAGAATGTGGGGAGTATTTTATGGAAATTAAGGGAAGATTAATAAATGGAAAAGTCGTATGTATGGAGTGTTTCGAAAAGTTGGTAAATCAATAAATATCATAAAAATATTAATTTAAATTTATTAATCTATCTATCATTTTATAGATTCTATTATCCAATGATTTTAGGTGAGCTCTAACATCTTTTGAGTTTCCCAGGGCTGACCATAATATGGAGTCAATATGGAGGGGGGGAATTCCCGTTTCTATTGAAATATTGTTCCAAAATTTTATTACATCGTCATCCGTAAATCTTTTCGTGTATTTTTCTATTCTGCTGTCCTTTGGTATTCCAATCTCAAATGGATAAGGAATAAATTTTTTAAAGACTATCCTTGAAGCATATCCAAACATTTTAACGGCAAATACAACAGTTTTTGACTCCTTTTTCGTGTTTAACTGCTTTGCAATATCGTCCCTAAGCGTATTCATATTGTAATAATAATTTTCCAAATCTGCAATAGATAAATCATCTAAAAATGGCTTTATTTTATTGATTCTATTTATTTTTATGTTGTTTAGTCTCTTATTTCCCTTTGAATTAGATAAAAATAATATATACTCTTCAAATAAATCATTTTTGTTTTTAGGGATATCGTTCCAGTTATATTCTGAAAATTCCTTCCACCAGTTTTCACCAGTAGTTGAGAGCTGATAGGATACAACGGCGTTAATTATTACCAATTTTAAAAATAAAATATTATTATTTAATGTTTTTTGAAGATTTTCTAAATAATGATATTGTAAATCCACATTTTCTTCAATGGTTTTTGCAGACTCTATGCCTAATTCTTTTAATATTGTTTTTAAGATACCTATATTATTCATATTACCACATCAATATAATAAAATATATAACTAAAAAATTATAAGTTATTATATACATCTATAT
>NZ_WAKW01000014.1 GCF_015523155.1 Methanothermococcus sp. | reverse complement strand
GTAGAGATGTACGTTAAAATCAGACCATTGATGGATGGAAATTTCAATTAGGAGATGGGGCAGTGTTGTGGAGATGAAAGGTTAAAATCAGACCATTGATGGATGGAAATTATATTCTTCTTGCCTGAACTATTCGCCGAAAGCCAGTTAAAATCAGACCATTGATGGATGGAAATTTAACGATTGACGAGTTATTGGACATAGAAGAAATGACGTTAAAATCAGACCATTGATGGATGGAAATATATTTATACACTTAAATATAAGATATTGCGAATAAAAGTTAAAATCAGACCATTGATGGATGGAAATTGTTCATCTTTATATAATTCATTTTGAACAAATGGATAGTTAAAATCAGACCATTGATGGATGGAAATTTTTTTGAGGTGAAATAAATGATAAAAAAAATATTGCCTAATTTTATTATTAAGTTTTTTATTATTAGTATTAATTCTTCCAGTTAATGCAACAAATAGTGAATGGTCTTTCATTAAATGGACTTCTATTCAATTGAATGGTGGGAATTGGATTGTAATTAATAACAATAATATTTATCAATACAATGGAACTTTAAACAATATAACTCCAAAGTATATACACATTGCCTATCTAAATAAAACTTACTCTAATGATGAGATTAATAGACATTTTGGATATTTATATTACAAGGATAGTTTTATCTTAGGAAATAAAACTTATGTTGTATGTAATGCTTGGGATGGATACTGTATTGGTAAATTGGATATTAACAATAGGACTTTATATTTAGGTAGTAGAGCTCCTCTTGGAGAATTTTACAATCTAAAAAGTAATAATAATGAGGCTTTGGCATGTTTTAATAATAAAGAAGGAATGGGAGCAAAGCCAATATTAATTGAATTAAAATATAACACATCTTCTAATAACTTGATATGGGTTGGAGATAATTTTTATGGATTAAGTTTAGGATTAGAAAACTATTTATTTAAATATGTTAATCACTCTAAGAACTATTACTCTTACGAATTTAATCCACAAGATTATTGTTTTGATTACAATTCAAAAGACAGATATTGGCTTATTTATACTAATGGAGTTTTTTCAGTTGTTTATATGAGAAATGATACCAGTTTAAAGTATGTAGATAACAATATAGTGTGCTTTGTGAAATACAACGGCAATTTTTACGATTTTAAAAAATTTAATCATTCATTATCCCAAATAGTTTATAATAAATATGGAAATTACTGGATGGGAGTAGGTAAGGATAAATTATATCTTTTAGATGATAACCTAAATGTAATAAAAACCATTAACATAAATAAAAGCATATATGAAATTTTTCCAATAGACAAAGACGATATTTATTTAATCTACCCCAAAAAGGCTGTTGTGGGAATTTGGAAAATAGAAAAGGTTAAAGTTAAAAATAATATTACTAAGGAAATTGTTGAACAGTATAAGCGGTATAACAAAACACCTCCTCTTTATTTTACAGAATATAAGGAAGTAAAGGTTGGAGAAAAGGTAGTGGATATCAAAGATTTACCAAAATTAGAAAGTTTAGACAGTAATATAAAAAGTAATTATAATTATGATATTAAAAACTACATCTTAGGCATTGAAAAAATTAACTTAAAAAATGATGGAGTTATTGAAATAAACACAAGTGATTTAAATCCTATAGATGTGGGATATAATGGAAAATACTTTATGTTAATTGGAAATGATTCATCATTATATATCTTTAATAATGAAACTTACAAAAAATTAAATTTAAATGAATTAAGGAAAAATATCCAAAATTCTAGTGATAATAACAATAAAAAATCTGAAAATAGAATGATAAGTTATTACTTATATGGGGTTATAATAATATTTATATGTCTTGGGTATATTTTATGGAAAAAATTAAGTTAATTTTTTTAAATATTAAAGAATGCTTATGAGGATTATAAAAAATATCGATATAACTACCCTCATAACTGTGGATATCATCATGAGATTTATTCCATCCTTAACTCCATATAATCCAATATAATATGGTATCAAATATCTAATTACAGTTATGCTGGATAGAACAGAACCCAATAATAAAGCCCTTATGGCTTGAATACTATTTATGGCGTGTTTATCCAACAACGAACCTGCCATAGTGTAGGCCGCTATACTGTTTATCATTGAGGTTATGGAAATGGTTAATTCTTCGGTGGAGAATGGCAAAAACATTATTATATGATTTTTAACATATTCAGTCATATAGTCAAAAACACCTATTCTAATTAAAAAAGAAGTTATTAAAGAAGCTATAAATATGGTTTTTATTATGGGCAGAGATGTTTTTATGGTTTTATAGATTACCTTTTTAAAATCTTTATATATTTTAAATAAATCCTTCTTATCCTTCTTATTTCCCATCTTACCATTTTTTAGAGGGGTTTGTAAATATAGTTCTTTCTCAATAATGTCCATATTTAATTTTTTTTCTTCTTTATTTACTTTTTTTATTGTTATTTTTCCAAGTAGGGCAAATATAAGTGTTGCAATTAACCCGATTAACACCATAATAATAAAATAAATTATTCCCAATATACCCATAGTAGCAAATAATGTTGGAACAAGGGAATCCCAATGTTTTAATACCGCTGGAAATGCATCCATTAATGAGGCTATATAGAGCTCCTTCTTGGATATTTGATTATTTTTATAAAAATCTATAAGCATAACATTTGCAGCTCTTGGGTCGATAAATGCTAAGGTTATGGCCAATCCGCATTCTTCTGGAAGATTTGCAATTTTGGTAAATATTGCACCAATAAATGATAATTTATTAATTATATTTAGCTCCACAAATATTTCTGCTATAAATAGACCTACAAACAATCCAGGTATCGAATATTTTAAAAACATATATGTAAGAGCCAAAACAGAAATAATAAATTCCTTCCATAATTTACCATTTTTTAATTACTTCATATATAGGACCTTCTCTTGTTAATTCGCTCTTCATCAAAACGATATTTTTAACTTCAAGTGTGCCGAGCTCTACATGTTTATACTTATCAATTTTACTTTTTAGCAGTTTTTTATCTTTGGTAAATTTGACCCTTCCAATAGTGATGTGTGGAACATAATCTTTTTCTTTTTTAAAGCCCAGTTCTGAAAGTTTTTTGTCAATTTCTTTAAAAACAGGTATTAAATTGGTGGCACCTATCCATATTACTCTTATGTAGTTTTCGTTTGGAAAAACACCCATATACTTTATATGGCTTTTAACTGGTTTAATGGATAAATCTAAATTTTTTATTTTTTCCACCATTTCTTCGTCAATATCTCCTAAAAATTTAACTGTTATGTGGAAATTTTCCTTTTCAACCGGTTTTATTCCGTCTATTTTAAAGCAGGATTTTAATTCTTCAAGTTTTTCCTTTATATCCTCATTTAATTCAATTGCTAAAAAGCATCTCATAGTTTCACTTTTTTAATAATATAGGTATATTATCCACTATTTCAAAGGTTTTTTTGCATTTTTTACAAATTAATGCTTCCTTTCCATTCTTCTTAATTAGTTCCAAATCCCCCTTACAAAAAGGGCATTGGAGGATGTGTAAATAATCATCTATCCAGCCCATATTCTTCCTTATTCCTTGTTTTTCAATGTGGTAATTACTTCATCAACGATTTCAGGAGCAAGACCAATGTATGTTTTGTAGTCAAATAATTCGTCGAGCTCAGCCTCAGCTAAATATTTCATTACCTCTTCATCTTCACTTAAAACTTCTTTTAAATGTCTGTTTTCGTCATGAGCCTTCATTGCACACTTCCTTACAACTTCATGAGCCGTCTGTCTTCCCATGCCCTTTTTAGCAAGGGTAATCATAACTCTTTCCGCCATTATAAGTCCTTTTGTTAATTCAAGGTTTCTATTTACATTCTCAATATTTACTGTCAATTTTCTCATGCCTTTAATTGAGAGGTTTAATATATGGTCTAATAGAACGCATGATTCTGGGAATAAACATCTCTCTGGTGAGGAGTTTGTTAAATCCCTCTCTTCCCATAGTGGAATGTTGTCAAATTCAGCAAGAGCATTTGCTTTAATTACTCTTGAAAGCCCACAAATCTGTTCAAATGTAATTGGATTTCTTTTATGGGGCATTGTCGATGAACCGGTTTGTTTTGATGCGTCGAATTCTTCTTCCAGTTCTTTTATTTCAGTTCTCTGCATGCTTCTTACTGTGACACCTATTTTGTTAAGAGTTTGGGCAATTAATGCAAGGGTTGCCATAAATTCAGCATGTCTGTCCCTTTGAATTACCTGATTTGATATTAAAACTGGATTTAATCCAAGTATCTCTCCAACTCTTTTGTGGATTTTTATACCGTCCTTTCCAAGAGCTGCCATTGTTCCAACAGCCCCTGTAATCATTGAAACGCATAATCTTTCTTTGCATACTTCTAACCTATCCATATGCCTTTGAATTTCAGAAGCCCAAAGTGCAAACTTCATGCCGTATGTTGTAGGAATGGCATGCTGTCCGTGGGTTCTTCCAATACATACTGTATATTTGTGTTCCTCTGCCTTTTTAATTAATTCATCTCTTAATGTTTTTAATTTATCCAACAATATGGCAATGGCATCTTTAAATTGGAGTGATTGGGATGTATCGACAATATCATTGGATGTTGCACCGAAATGTATATACTCACCTGCGTTTCCTTCGCATACTTCTGCAAATGCCTTTACCATTGCCACAATGTCATGTCTTGTTTCCCTTTCGATTTCCTTTGCTCTTTCCAGTTTTACATATTTTGTTGATGCCTTTCTGTTTATTTCTTCCGCTGCTTCCATTGGAATTATGCCAAGTTCTCCTTGTGCCTTTGCGATAGCTGCCTCAACTTCAAGCATTTTTTGAAGTTTTGTTTCTTCTTCCCAAACTTCTTTCATTTCCTTTGAACCATATCTAAAATCAATTGGATGTACTGCCATTTTTTCACGCTCTTTATCTTTTTTTAAGTGAAAAAATTCGAAATCTTTGGTTTCGTTATTTTTTCGACCTCCGGGAGAAAAAATATAAAATCTTTGATTTTATGTATTTTTTTACCGTTGATTTTTATATCATTTTCTTTTTAAATTATTATATATTATTTTTCTTTATTTATGTTTTTATTTCACAATGCTACAATTTTATTCTTAATATTTTTCCTTATTTATTAAGTTATTTCATTTAAAAAATCCTTAATAATATTTTCAAGTTCTTTACTATATTTTAAAGCATTGGCATTATTTGGTTTTTTCTTTATTATTAAATAAATATACCCATTGTTCTTTTTATATCCTTTAAACTGTTTCCATGTCATTGCTCCCTTACTCTGATTATAAATAATCCCTTTATCACAGATAATAACATTTTTTAATGTTGGTTTTGAACCAAATTTGGTTAATAGATTTGGCTTTCTAAATATTGTGAATAATATAATAAAATACAAAAGAATTACCCCATGAAAAAATATCTCCGCCATAATTTTATGGATTAGTCCCCAAATTATTCCAAAAATATCTGCCATTATGCCAATTATAAATATCGTAGCAAAAAATTTATTTGTGAAAATACTATTTTTTAAATTATATTTTAAACTTTCAAAAGTATCCATTTTTGCTTCATACAATACTTTCCACGAATTTTTGGCTTTTTTATATTTTTTATATACTGGATAGAATATGATAATAAGCAATATAGACCAGAAAGGAATAATCGCAAACAAAACTATTTTTAAGAAATCATCCATATCCCCACCAAAATTAATTATTAATTATTTTTAAATAATTTTAAATATATTATTATACATCCATATATATGCTATGGAGCTCCTCCTAAATTACCCCTTCAAATTATTACTATCATCCCTTCAATTATCATGATTATCATGATGATTTAAAATTACAACTTTACACCTACAATCCTACTCAATCCATCTTCCATATAAACCCCATAAAGCGTATCTGCCTTACTTATCATCTGCTCTCTGTGAGATATTACCACAAATTGAGATTCCTTTGAGGCATTTTTAATCATATCCCCAATAAGTGTTGCATTTTTTGTATCAAGTGCCGCATCAACCTCATCAAGCACATAGAACGGTGCAGGCGTTAATCTCTGAATGGCAAAGAGGAATGCCAGCGCAGTTAAGGATTTTTCTCCACCACTCATCACATCTAAACTTTGAAGGCTTTTGTTTCTCGGTGAGGCATCGATTAAAAGCCCTCCTTCAAATGGATTTTCAGGATTTTCTAAACTCAATTTTCCAGTTCCTCCAATGTCCTTATATATCTCCTCGTAATTTTTGGCAATCTTTTCATATACTTCCATAAATACCTCTTTCTTCCTCTTCTCAACCTCTTCGATTAGTTGGAGGTATTTTTTCTCATCTTCTTCATACTCCTTTCTTTTATCAAATAACTCTTTATACCTTTCTTCGATATACTCGTAATCCTCAATAGCCCTCATGTTTATTGGTTCAAGCCTTTTTATACTATTTTCAAGTTTTATGACATACTTTTCCAGCTCATTTATTTCCATGGCACTTATTTTATTAAATATTTCATCAGACACATCTTCGATTTTTTCACATAAATAAAGTTTTTTCTCTTCATCTTCCAATCGAGTTTCGTATTTTGCTTTATCAATCAATAGTGTGTTTATTTCCTTATTAATACCGCCAATCTTTTCAATAAGTTCTTTTTTGTTATTGTTTAGTTCTTCCATTTGCTTTTCATACATTGCCTTTTTCTCAGTGAGCTCTTCCAAATCTTTGGTGAGCTCTACATATCTATCCTTCTTATCCCTCAACACCTGCACATTTTTTTCAATATTGTTTTTGTAAAATTCTATATTTTTTTGGAGCATGGCTATTTTTTCATTTAATTCTTTTATTTTTTCAGTAGTTTCCGCCATTTTAGGAATGAGGACTTCTTTTATAAGAACTGCATTTCGTTTTGTGTCATTTTCCAGCTCATCCTTCTTTTTGCTAAGTATTTCTATTTCCCTCTCCACATCCCTAATCCTTTTTATAAGTGTGGAATCCTCGTATGATTTCAATTCCTTTAATACCCTTTCCCTCGTGGATATTGTCTCATCGATTTTATTTTCAAGGTTTTTTATTTTATGCTCTAATTCTTCTTTTAAATCTTCCAGCTCTTCCAGTTCATCCCCAAGTTTTTTATTTATCAGCTCAATTTCTTTTATTTTTGTGTTATTATTTTTAATAATATCCATTTTTCTGTTTTCATTTTCCTTTATCAGTCGCAATTTATTCTCCAATTCCATTTTTTTGGCGGAATATGTGTTTATCTTTCTACTAATCTCATCAATCTTGTTATTTATTCCATCAGCACCGTTTAATTTATTTTCTATTTCTTTTAACTCATTTGCAAGTTTTTCAAGCTTTGAAGTGTCTATTTCAACCTTTATATTTGAAGACCGCCTGATACTTCCTCCAACCATAGCACCAGAAGCCTCCACAACATCCCCTTCAAGAGATACGAACCTAACTTTATATTTTTTTGAAAGGTTCTTCGCAGTTTCCAAATCCTTTACAATAATGGTATTTCCAAACACATAATTGAATATGTTTCTGTATTCCTCCTTAAATTCCACCAAATCAACAGCCCTTCCAATTATACCCTCCTCATTTATGTGCCGGGGCTCATTCCCCCTTATTCTATCCATAGGTAAAAATGTAGCCCTTCCAAGTTTGTTTCTTTTTAGATATTTTATCGCCCGAGCTCCGTCATCCATCCTCTTAACTACGATATGATTTAACCTTCCTCCGCCTGCAATTTCAATTGCTGTTTTATATTTATTTTTTGTTTTTCCGAGATTTCCAACAATATCCACAACACCGGGAAGCTTAGCATCCAATATGCTTTTTATTGTGCTATTCACATTGAAATTTTCCATCTCCTTTAATGCCTTAATTTTTGCATTTTCTTTGGCGTATTCTGAGTATAAATTATCCCTTCTATTTTGGAGCTCCTTCTTCTCCTCTTCATATTTTTGCAACTGCTTCTTTGAAAATTTTAGTTCCACAACAACATCTTCAAGTTCCTTATAAAGAGTTTTTGTATCGTCGGTGTTTTTATTTATTAAATTAAGTTCTTCTTTTAGTTTTTCAATAGTTTCACTGTTTCGTTTTAAATCAAAGGATTTTTTATTTATTTCCCCATCTATATCGTTTAATTCAGTTCTTAATTTATGTAGTTCCTTTTGGTATTCATTTAATCTCTCGGAAAGCTTTCTTTCTTGCTGTTTGAGTATGTTTATATGAGTTTCACTTTTCTCCACAGATGATTTTAAGGAGCTCCTTTCATCTTCCAAATTTTTTATGGTTTCTTTGATGGATTTTATTTCCCTTTCCTTTTCCATCGTTTCTTTTCTTATATTGTTTATTTTTACCCGAGTTTCATTTAATTCCTTTTCTTTACTTTCTAACTGAGTTTTTGAGTTTTTTAAATCATCTAAACTATTGTTCAGCTGTTTTTTATCATTTTCAATATTTAATTCAAGTTCCTTTATGGATTTGTGGAGCTCCATCACTTCCTCGTTTCCCTTTTCCTTTAATTCATTTATAATATTTTCAAGCTTATTTTTTAAATTAAGTATTTCACCATCTATATTGTGGATATCGCCCTGAAATTTTTCCTTTAATTCTTTTAAGGCATTAATGTTTTTTTCAGTATCTTCCAGCACTACTTTTAGGAGCTCTACTTTTTTTGAAGTAAGTATGTATTTTGTAGTTTTCAATTCCTCGCTTAGTTCTAAATACTTCTCCGCATCATCCTTTTCTTTTTTAAGTTTTTCAAGGTTTGCTCTTACTTCGTTTATTCTTATGTCTATTTTTTCAATATACTCCCTAGCTTTTTCCAGTTCTCTTTGTGATTTTTCCTTTTTTTCGTCATATTCTGAAATTCCGCTTATTTCATCAATTACCTTTCTCCTTTCCCTTGGAGACATCTCAATTAATCTTATGAGGTCTCCTTGAAGAATAATATTTAATCCATCCCCACTTAATGAAATTCTGTTGAATATATCTATTATTTGAGATTTTTTCATTTTTTTTCGCTTTTCTACTAGCTTGTCGTTATTTCCATATTTTTCGTTATTTTTTTTATTTTCTTTATTCTTTTCATACCATATTAAATAATAATTATTATCTCCCTTTAATTTTACCTTTCTCGATATTCCAACTTTATCAGAATCTATGGGGATCTTTCTATCGGTGTTATCAAAAAACAAAATCACTTCTGCATAATCCGCTCTTTTGTTTTTGTGATAGGTAATTAACTCATTGAATTTCCCTGCCCTTAATGATTTTGCAGAGGTTTTTCCAAGAACAAAACATATTCCATCTATAATATTTGATTTCCCTGAACCATTTGGACCCAGTATGGCAGTAAATCCAGAAGGTATTTTTAATTTGGCGTTTTTAAATGATTTGAAATTTTTTAAATGAATCTCGGATAAATGCACCATGTTTTTCACCAATTAATAAGTTAAATAATTAAATAAATTTATTATTATTTAAATTTTTATATAATAAACATTAATATGCTATTTTCAAAAAATATATAAAAGATATTCATCTCATAATACCGCTCTATTTTAATTAAATAACCGAAAGTATTATATACTATAAGCTTGTTTTTTCTTAAATACATTTAATTTTTTTAAAGGAAGGTAATAAATAGGGCTCTATTTAACATACATAGAAATAGTAAAAAAATTACAATAAAAATACAATAAAAAAACAAAAAAATAAAATACAATAAAATAAATGTGATAGGATGAGAACAAATATTATACACGAAGGAGCAACCGAGCTCACCTATGAAATAAGAGAAATTGTTGAAGTTGCAAAAAAAGTGGAGAGCTACGGAATAAACATAACATGGGAGAACATAGGAGACCCAATTATAAAGGGAGAGAAGGTTCCAAACTGGATAAAAGAGATAATTGCAGAAACGGTTATGGAAGATGATTCATATATATACTGTCCAACAAAGGGTCTTTTAGAGACTAGAGAATTTCTTGCAGAAGAGAACAATAAAAAGAACGGAGCTCAGATAACAGCAGATGATATAATATTTTTTAATGGGCTTGGTGATGCAATTACGAAAATATACGGATTGTTAAAAAAGGAATCAAGAGTAATCGGACCTTCACCAGCATATCCAACCCATTCATCAGCAGAAGGGCTACATGCAAGATGCCCACCCCTTATGTATAAGATGGATGAAAACAACAACTGGTATCCAGATATGGACGATTTAAGAAATAAGGTGAAATACAACCCCGCAGTATCTGGAATATTGGTAATAAATCCAGGGAACCCAACTGGTGCAGTTTATTCAAAAAAGGTATTGGATGAAGTTGTAGATATTGCAAATGAATATGATTTGTTTATACTATGCGACGAGATATACCACCATTTAGTTTATAATGGCAAAAAGCACATATATTTATCGGAAGTGATAGATGATGTATGTGGAATATCACTAAAGGGTATATCAAAAGAACTCCCATGGCCTGGTGCAAGATGTGGATGGATGGAAATATATAACGCAGATAAAGACCCAATATTTAAAAAATATGTTGAAGGTATCTGTAAATTTAAGATGATTGAAGTATGCTCTACAACCTTACCTCAGAAGGTTATACCTAAGATTATGAGCAACCCTAAATTCCATAAATATCTGGATGAAAGGAGAAATTACTACGAAAAAGCTTCAAACTTTGCATACAATAAATTAAAACCTATTGATGGACTCATCGTAAATAAAACAAACGGTGCCTTTTACATGGGGGTTGTATTTGACGAAGAATATTTAAATGATAATCAAAAGCTAAAAATAGAAAACCCCGAGCTCAGAAAATATGTTGATGAAATATCAAAGGGAAAACCTCATGATATGAGATTTGTTTATAATCTGCTGGCATCATCGGGTTTGTGTATTGTTCCGATGTCATCCTTTAACTCTAAATTAAACGGATTTAGAACAACACTTCTTGAAAGGGATAAAAATAAATTAAAATGGACTTATGAAATCCTTGTGGAGAAGATAGAAGAATATTTGAATAGTAATTGATATTTACAATAGCAATAGAAAAGAAACTTCACCAATAAATTAAAAAATTTTTTTATTAAATATTATTTTAAGTTTGATAAATATTATATTTTTATATTACAAGTTATTTTTTATTTTTAAGAATTAAAACCATTAAAATGAAGGAGAAAATATGAACTGGAATGAGCTCGGATTGAAAATTGCAAAAGAAATTGAAAAAGATGTAATGCCTTATTTTGGTAAAAAAGAAGGAGCCAAAATTGTTGGATACTCTCCAAGTGGGGATACTACCGAATTAGTAGATAGAATAAGCGAAGATATTGTTTTAAAATATTTAAAACCATTAAATGTTAATATTGTGAGCGAGGAAATTGGAACAATAAATAATAACAGTGAATGGACTGTGGTAATCGACCCAATAGATGGTTCCTTTAATTTTACAATAGGGTTTCCGTGTTTTGGCTTTTGTTTTGCAGTGTTTAAAAATAACAATCCCTATTATGGTTTAACCTATGAATTTTTAACAAAAAACACCTATGAAGCATTTGCCGGGAAGGGAGCATTTTTAAATGGGGAAAAAATCAAAGTAAAGGAATACAATGAAAAAGAAGCCGTAATAAGTTATTATTCAAAGAAAAATTTAAATTTAATCGGAAAGGTTAGGCGTGTAAGGATTATGGGAGCATTCGGCATTGAGATGGCATATGTTGCAAAAGGAGCTCTCGACGGTATATTTGACATAAGACCTTATGTTAGAACAACTGATTTTGCATCTTCCTATATTATTTGTAAGGAAGCTGGGGCAATAATTACCGATGAAAATGGGCATGAATTTAAATTTAATCTAAATGCAACGGATAGGTATAATATAATTGTTGCAAATGATAAAAAATTGTTGAATATGATTTTAGAAGAAATAAATAAATAAAATATATAATTATAATCATAAACAAAAGATTATTATAAATAAAATATTAAATTAAAAAATAAATAGAATATTAAGGTATGATTATGGATATTGAAGAATTACAAAGAAATTTATTTAAAAATATTAAAAACCTTCCAGTTGGATGCCAATACTGCATAAAAGGGGAAAAGCTCGTTTTATTCATTACTGGATTATGTGGTGAAAACTGCTTTTACTGTCCAGTTTCAGAGAACAGAAAAGAAAAAGATATTATTTATGCAAACGAACGGAAAATAAACTCAGTTGAAGAAGCTATTGATGAAGCTCACCTATGTGGAAGTAAAGGGGTTGGTATCACCGGAGGCAATCCCCTGTTAAAAATAGAACGAACTTGCGAATATATCAGAGCTCTGAAAAATGAATTTAAAGATTCAAACTTTCACGCTCATTTATACACAACACCAACTCATTTGGATGAAGATAAACTAAAAATGCTTAAAGAGGCAGGGCTTGATGAAATAAGGCTCCATCCTACAAAATTCTTCAACAGATACAGCAAAAAAGACTTTGATAGCGATGAGTTTAAAAACTACATGGATGATTTTTTAAATAAGTTAAAATTATGTATGGGATATATAAAAGATGTGGGTGTAGAAATCCCCGCAATACCAAATTATGAAGAAGAGATTGTTTATTTAGCGGAAGAATTGAACAAAATCGGTGTAAAGTTCTTAAACATTAACGAATTGGAATATTCGGAAACCAACTATGATATACTGAAACAAAAGGGATTTACAGAAAAAAACGATTTTGCATCGGAGATTTTGGGAAGTGAAGAAACTGCCAAAAAGGTAATTAATTATTTCGAAGAAAAAAAGAAGAAGGAAGAGAAAAAAAATAAAAACAGTAAATTTAACCTTATTATTCATTACTGCCCTTCTGCTTTAAAAGACGGCATACAGATGAAAAATCGACTTATAAATAGGGCAAAAAATGTAGCAAAGGATTATGATATAATCACTGATGAAGGGCTAATATTGAGGGGCATAATATCCTTTAAAGATTTGGATGATATCAATGAAATAGTTGATATGTTGGAGTATAACGAAATTCCTTATGAAATAAACGGCAATAATTTATATTTAAATCCTTATGTTTTGGAGGACTTAATTGATGAATTAAAAAATATGAATTGCAATATAAATTTCAGTGCCTATATTTCTGAGAGATACCCAACAAGCGACGGGCTGGAAGTGGAAAGAACGCCGTTAATTGTTAAAAAACGAAGTTTAAAAAGCATAAGAAGACATATATAAAAATAGGAGAGGGATATAATGCATGAAGAAAATGAATAAATTATTTTCTCTATACTACATTATATTTATCGTTATATATTGGAAACTCTTATATATTAGAAGTGGTTAATAATTTCTAAATCTTAAATACATTATTTATTTTTTAATGAGGTGTAATAAAAATGATAGATACTCAAAGACCATTGGATGCATTGGGTAAGTCAATAAACACAAATGTAGCTGTTCATTTAAAAGATGGAAATATGGTAAAAGGTAAATTAAAAGCCTACGATTTACATTTGAATGTAGCACTTGAAAATGCAAAATTTGAAAGTGATGAAAAAGAATACCAACTCATTGTTATAAGAGGAGACAATGTATTGTTTATATCATTATAATCATAAAATTTATAAAAATAATTATTATTAAATTAAATAAAAATAAAATAAAACACGGTGAAAAAAATGAGTAAAGGAACGCCTTCCCAAGGTAAACATAACAAAGGTTCAAATCATATAATATGTAGAAGATGTGGAAGAAGAGCATATCATGTTAAAAAGAAAGTCTGTGCTGCATGTGGATTTGGAGCAAGCAAAAGAATTAAAAGATACTCATGGAAATCCAAAAAAGTAAATGGTACAAGAGTAAAATAAACAATGAAACATGATTAAAAATCCTTTTTTATTTTATAATTTTTTTATTTTTTCATTTATTTTTCATTTATTTTTATTTTCTATTTTTTTAAATAATTATAATTTTTTTATATTATTATACAATATTAACATTATCATTAAATACCATAAAATATTTTATATTTAAACATATTATAATTTAGAATATTTAACATGGGGAGGTATATTATGATATTGTTAATTTTAGGGATATTCATAGGCGGAGTAATTTTAATTCTACTGATTATTTTGATTATATATGTTGCAATGATATACAATCGATTTAAAACCCTTAAAAATGGGGCAGAAGCTACGCTTGGTCAAATTAAAGTAGCACTTAAAAAAAGACTGGATATGATAAATCAGCTTGTTGATAGTGTTAAAAGCTATGCTTCATTTGAAAAAGAGACTTTAACAAAAATAACAGAGCTCCGAAGTAGTGTGTTAAGAGCTCAATCTACCTCGGAAATACAGGATATAGATAAACAGTCAAGGCAGATATTGGGCAATGTAATGGTTGCAGTTGAGAATTATCCAGATTTAAAAACTTCATCCACCGTAATGGAGCTCATGAATGCCATCAAAGATATGGAAAATGAAATAGCACGACATAGATATACATACAACAACATAGTGCAGGAATACAACACAAAAGCCGATGTTATTCCCTCAAACATTGTTGCAAACATGTTTAACTTTAAAAAGATGAATTATTTAGAATTTGAAGAAGGGGAGAGGGAACTAAGTCAAAGACCAAAAATAGAATTCTAATACTGCAAAAATACAAAATAAAAAATAGAAGTAATAAAAATAATTTTATTTTATATTTTATTTTTATTGGGATAATATGAGGGAAGAAAAACAGTTGTTTATAGTATTGATTATAATGGCAGTTATTGGTATATTGGGAGTAGCTTTAAGCTTAGGCAGTCAATATCTACCCTCACCATCTTTCAGTTCAATAGAGGTAAATTCCTACAATGCCAAGCTCATATTGGATAAAAACATATCTCTAAGGGAAACTTATAACTATCAAATATATGAAAATAGAAAATATAGGATGCTTTATAGGGATTGGAAGGAGCCTTTAATTTGTGGTTGCAATATTTCCAAAGTTGAAAGTATCAGAGCTCCTCATGATTATAGTTATAATTATCTTTACAGTGAAATAATTTCCCACCCTCACATAACCTTGCTTAATTTAAGTGCATCCAATAATGATATGATTGGCTATGTGGTGGAATACGATGGAACATTATATGCAGATACTAAATCCTCCGAAGCATTAATGGATATAAAAAGCTTAGTAGTCCAATACAATGTAATAAACGAAGTAGGATTTTATAATCCCAATAGATACAACTCAGGGGATTATTCAACATCCTATCTATTCAACATATACCCTCCGATAGAATACGATAATACCATATCCCATTTAAATCTAAAACTTGCAGATGAGCATTTCCCATATAAAAAGGTAAATATCCATGTGGTAGATAAAAATAATAATATTTTAAATTTATTTGTGCATCCAGTAGGTTTTAAGGTATCAAAAACAGAGGATGGATATATAATTACAGGTCATAGCCCCAAAAACGGATTAATAGAATTAGAGATGCTTTTAAAACCAGAATCTGTTGCAGGATACTACAATTATGTAGATAATGTTAAGGAAAAGACCTTATCAGCAAATAGCAGATATTTCTTAATAAACAAAATATTGTCAATAATAAAATATTTGTTTTCCGTAATGGTTGTAATCTTTCCATTGATAGCATATATCTTTTATAACAAATACGGTGTAGAAAAGAAATACATTGTTCCTAAATATTTAAGCTATGTTCCAAACAAAAATAGAAAACCTTGGGTTGTTAATTTAATATTCAATGGAAAGTTAGGTAAGTTTGAGAAGGAGGGATTTTATGCCACGCTTTTAGACCTTCATGATAAAAAATATATCAAAATATTATCAGGAGAATCAAACAACGACATTAGTATAGAGATACTTAATAGGGATTTATCCAATTTAGATAACTATGAAAAAAAGGTAATGACTTTCTTAATAAGATACTCGAAGAATAATATATTTAAACCTTCAACAATTGAGGCAATAGCCTTAAAATATAAACATGATATGGATGAAGTAGGAGCTCAGCGACTATGGAATGAAGTTAATAGCATCATGAGCTCACCTACATCATCATATCGTATTAAGGAATATATGGATAATACTGGAAATATAATAATATGGGCTTTACTTGCCTGTTCGGTGATTGTAGCATTAATATCATTTGGACTTTCCTCAGGAGATTATAGTATATTATATCCTGATACCTCAAATATATTCCATTTATCTCTAATATGGGTTATGCAATGTATTGTATTAATTATAGCCCCTAAAACTCTATTTGGCAAATGGAAAAAGGATTATTATAAAGAAAAACTTGAATGGGAATCATTTAAGAAGTTTCTATCTGATATTGCCATGATAAAAAAATACGCTCCTCAGGATATAGTGATGTGGAAAGAATGGTTGATATATGGAACTGCCCTTGGTGTTGGAAGGAATGTTGAAAAGGCGTTGAAATCATTAGATGTTAAATTACCTGAAAATACGCAAGAGATGATATATTATTATCCTCTAATATATTATTCCTTCGGCTCCATGCATTCCTCAGTAAATACTGCATATATTGCCACCACAAAACCATCCGGCGGAACTCCGGGAATGGGTGGTGGATTTGGTGCAGGTGGTGGATTTGGAGGTGGAGGTGCAGGAGCTCGATAACATATTATTTTTTATTCATAACTTATTTTTTATTTTTATCTTCTATCCACAGTTAATCTTTAAATATTAGGTTGCTAAACTAATAATATTAATTTTATTCATAACCTATAATATTAATATTTTATAGCATTCTATAACCATTACTTTAAACTGTGATAAAATGTGTGGAATATTCGGAATATATTCTTTTTCAGATAAAGATGTTGCAAGAAAGATATATTATGGTCTTTATGCTTTACAGCATAGAGGTCAGGAAGGAGCAGGAATTGTAGTAAGCAATGGACATGAATTGTACTCCAATAAAGGATTAGGATTAGTCCCCGAGGTATTCAATAATGAAAATATCCAGCTTCTTAAAGGACATATTGGAATAGGTCATGTTAGATACTCAACCACAGGGAGCTCAGTAATTGAAAACTGCCAGCCGTTTATAGTAAATAGCTCACTTGGGAATTTGGCAATAGCCCATAATGGAGATATTGTTAATTCCCATATTTTGAAGGAAGAGCTGGAAAAGCAGGGGCATATATTTACATCATCAACAGACTCCGAGGTTGTGGCACACCTCCTTGTAAAGGAGCTCCTAAAAACAGAAGACATTATTCAGTCAATAATAAATGTTTCAAAAGAGTTAATTGGAGCATATTCTTTAATTATATTATACAACAACACACTTATAGCCGTTAGAGACCCAAATGGTTTTAAACCATTATGCATTGGAAAGGATGAGAATAATTTTTATATTTCATCAGAAAGCTGTGGCTTAGATGTAGTTGATGCCGAGCTCATAAGGGATGTTAATCCAGGAGAAATTGTAGTAATCAGTGATAAAGGTATTGAGAATTATTATGTTTCAGATGATATCTCATCAAAAAAGGCATC
This sequence comes from Methanothermococcus sp., assembly GCF_015523155.1. Classification (GTDB taxonomy): domain Archaea; phylum AGJL01; class Methanococci; order Methanococcales; family Methanococcaceae; genus Methanofervidicoccus. The sequence continues at coordinate 2,742 of NZ_WAKW01000014.1, read as the reverse complement.
AACATGTATGTTTGAATATGTTTATTTTGCAAGACCTGATTCAGTAATTGACGGTATCAGCGTATATAATGTAAGGCGAAACATTGGCAAAATACTTGCAAAAGAAGAACCTTGTGATGCAGACATAATTTCACCTGTTCCAGATTCGGGAATAACCTCGGCAATAGGATATTCCGAAGAATTGGATATTCCATATTATGAGGGTTTAATAAAGAATAGGTATGTGGGAAGAACATTTATACTCCCCACTCAAGAAGAGAGAAATTTGGCAGTTAGATTGAAATTAAATCCTGTTAAGTCCATATTAAAAGATAAAAGAGTGGTTTTAATTGATGATAGTATCGTTAGAGGAACAACATCAAGAAGAATCGTAGATATGGTTAGGAAGGCAGGGGCAAAAGAAGTCCATTTAAGAGTAGGTTCTCCGAAAATAATATCCCCATGTTTTTATGGAATAGATATGCCCACAAAGGAAGAATTAATTGCCAGCTCAAAATCTGTTGATGAAATAAGAGATTATATCCATGCCGATTCTTTAGGTTATTTAAGTATTAAAGGTTTAATAAAGGCAATAGGTAGAAAAAATCTATGTCTTGCATGTGTCTCAGGCAACTACCCAACTGATATATCGCTTAAATTTAAAGAATAAAATTTTTTATGTTAAAAGATTTTATATAAACATTGAAATATAAAAAGGTTATATTCGTAAAAATTCTTTTAGCTTAACCTCATTATATCTTTATATGAAAGTATTGTAAAGTGTAAAAGATACTACACTATAAAAATAAATAAATAAAAAATAAATAATTAATACTACAAATCCTCTAAACCCACGAGCTCCTGCTCACCTGTTTTCATATTTTTCAATGAAACCTTACCTTCGCTGAGCTCCTTCTCACCAACTATAATTACCTTATTAATTCCAACGGTATTAGCATAATTCAGAGCTTTATTTAATTTTCTGTTCATTAAATCAACTTCTACGCTTTTTCCGCTTTTTCTTAATTTATCGGCTATATTTAAACACTCTTTTAAAAGTTTTTTATCTTTTTTAATTGGTATTATTAATATGCTTTCATCTTCAACTTCAAAATCATCAATATTCAGCATAACTCTATCAAATCCATAGGCAAAACCAACTGCTGGTGTAGGCTGTTCTCCAAATAATTCTATTAAATTGTCGTATCTTCCACCACCGCATACTTGCCGAGCCCCTTCCCTCTTTCCGTAGATTTCAAATACCATTCCTGTATAATAATCCAATCCTCTGGCTATACCGAAATTTATTACAATATTATCGTGCTTTACAAATTCTAAGATTTCCTCTAAATTATTCAGTGCTTCAATTGATGTTGGATAATCCTTTAAAACTTCTTTTAAATCAGGTATTACGGATTTATCTCCTTTTGAATTTAGTATTTTAAATATTATATCCTTTAATTCATCGGATGATTTAAGTTCAGAAAGATAATTTTCAAGACCTTCGTAATCCTCCTTATCAATTAACCTTCTTATTTTTAATTCTTCATCCTCTGAAAGCTCGAATTCTTTAAATATTCCCTTTAACACTCCTAAATGACCTATATTTATTTCATAATCCATATTTATTTTATTCAGTCCATCCATCGCCAAATTTATAATCTCTGCATCTGCTATTGGGTATTTACTACCTATCAATTCACAGCCCATTTGCCAAAATTCTCTGTATCTACCCGCCTGAGGGTTCTCGTATCTAAAACAGTTTGCAAAGTAGTATAATTTTAACGGCTTTGGAAGGTTTTTAAGTTCATTTATATAGAATCTTACAACTGATGATGTGAGCTCAGGTCTAAGACCCATCTCCCTATTTCCATGGTCTTTAAAAACAAACAACTGCTTTCTTATATCTTCACCAGTTTTTTTAGATAGGAGCTCGAAGCTCTCAAATGTTGGGGTGTTTATTTCCTTGAAATTGTAGCTATCAAATACAGTTCTTAATTTGTTTTCAATGATTCTTCTTTTTTTCATTTCAATAGGTGTAAAGTCTCTTGTTCCTTTTGGTTTTTTAAACATCATTTCACCGAAAATAAATTTATGATTATAAAATATATAAAAATAATAAAAATAATTATATAAAAAATGTATGCAAAAAAATGATTATTTAGTCATTTGATATAAATTTTATAAATTAAATAAGTAAAAAGGAAAATAAAAAATTTATCCATTAATAATTTTATTTATATCCTCTTCCATCATGTGCCCTTTCACAGTTACCTTTACATCCTTTACCCCTTCAATCTCCTTAACAACTTCTTTTGCCCCCATAGCCATGCCCATTATACTCATACATCCGGGGTTTGTAGGAATTAAATCAAATGAAACATTGTTTTCTTCATCAATTTCTATATTTTTTATTAATCCCATATCTACTATACTTATTCCCATGTGTGGGTCTGCAACTTTTTTCAAAGCATTTAAAACATCGTCTTTTGAAACCATATTTTCACCAAGTTTTATGTTATATAGTATATTTAAAAAGTTAAAATTAAAATTAAAAAAAGTATATATTCTTTTTACAAATAGTCCTGTGAATTACCCCTTCCCTTACGGGAGGGGTTGAACGAAAACCTTTCGGTTTTCGTAGCCCTCGCCCTTCGGGCAAGGCTTCCTGACTCATAGGGGATTCTAACCCAGAGATTACCTTTATATAAGGTATAACTCTGAGTGAATTACTCCCCTCCGTCTTAAAATGGACTTCGTCCA
>NZ_WAKW01000013.1 GCF_015523155.1 Methanothermococcus sp. | reverse complement strand
GAATATAACTTATAAATTGAGTTTTTAATAATCTGATAAATATTTTTGAATATATTTTTAGTATTGTTTTTAGTTTTTGAAGCGTTATTTAATTTATAAATTTTATAACTATCCACGTTATCGTTATTCAATACAACATTATTATTAACCATTTTTCCTTTTTTAGCAATAATAATATTTTTACTTCTTTTTAATATCATTGGACGATACTTGTTATTCTCTTTGATAAAATTTGGTATTTCTACATAAAAATTTAGAGTATAATTTCCCTCACCCAAATTTCCCAATTTTATATAAATATTTTTGATTTCCAAAGGACATATTATTGCATGTTTTTTTACACTTTTAAATATCGATACATTGTTTTTAATCAACTCAGTCCAATAGTTATAATGTATGCTAACTGGAAACACCTCTGTGGAATTAGAGATTATTTCTATATGAATTTGAGAATTATTTTTAGAAGTATTACAGGTATAGTAGTTTAGATTTATAGATAATGGAGCCACTACCTTAATGCTCTTAGTAACGATAGGTGCAATATTTGAAATATTATTATATTTATGGTATGTAGTAGGTATTGCATATAATAAAATATAGCCCTCAAAACCTTCATTAAATTTAATTTTAAAATTAATAGTTTTAAACCCCTTTGGCGGTATATTTACCACCATTTTTGAAGTATTTTTCACATAGTTATCACCCTTAACAACCTCAATCCAAGTTAAACATTCAATTTTTTCATCCAATGGATTCTTCAATCTAACTACAAAGTTATTATAGCAGCCTGCCACAGGATAATGATTAAATATAGAGTTATTATTTACAATGGCAATTTTTGGACTAAAAGTTCCATTATAATACAATTTAGCCTTTATATTCTGTGCATTAAAATGGATAAATTTAGAATATTTTGCCAAGGCATCATCTGTTTTTACAGTAAATTGCACTTCACCTCTAGCCCCAGTATAAAATGTTATTGGAATAACTAGTGTATTTTCGCCATTAGATTTTAGTTTAAATGAAATTGTTGATGGGTAATTTACAACCCCCTTTTTAAGGTTATCATTAAGAACGATTTTTCCAGACAGAGTTTTATTATAATTATTTACCAATTTTACATTCAATAAATATGTTTTTCCAACCAATACATTTACATAGTCGTTTGTTATATTAAAACTCTTATTGTTGTAAGAATATGTAATGCTCTTTATTTTTACAATAGGTATCCTTTTGGGAACTATATTGATATTTTTGGAAGTTATATATATGTAATTGTTGGAATAAATTACAATTTTTATTTTTCCATTTTTTTCGTAATTTAAATAAATGGGAATATAAATATCTCTGGTTTCAAAATTATTCAAGGAAATATTTTTAGTAAATGTTCCCAAGTTGTTTTTGACTATTACAGCACCATGGATATTTTTATCATATCTATTTCTTAATGTTAATTTTATAATAGCCAAATAAGGGTCGTTTTTCATATATGCTCTTGGAATTACATTATAGTTATTATTATAATATGTATAATGCTCTATCATATTTCTTAATTCTTCATCATCAATATTTGAACGTTTATAATATTTTTTTAAAATATTAGCAGTGGTTTTGTTAAGTTTAGTAATTACCTCTACATTTAACAAAGATATTGGATATACAAATATTTTACATGATGTGTTTCGACAGTATACAATATTTAAACCCTTTCCATTTATTTCAGTCTTAGCAGGACCATCTGTGTAATCATGAACTCCCATTACTTCTGTATGAACTTGAATTTTTATTGAATCAGAATTTCTCTGAATTATTGGAGGAATTTTAAAATATACCTCGGATTTACAATTTTTTGGAATATATATTAATTTGCTACTGTTTTTACCATAATATAAAATACCAGTATCGTTGTTATTTTTATTGGCATCTTTGTTATAATTGTTAGAAACTACTGCAATCCATATTTTAACTATATAATCGGACTGGGAATATTTATTATTTTTTAAACCAATTTTAAACCATGGGGAATTGCATACTTCAATATTTGGATTAGATTTATTTACATATGCTTCATTACAGGATATATATTCAACATCTATTGGATCAGCTACATATACAGTGGCCATTTTGGATATCACAATATTGCCATCTTTATCCAATATATCTATATGTATTTTATGAGAACCGCATTCTTTGAATTTTAATTTTGCAGATATTGTATTGTTATTTGATTTGGGTGGGATAGACAATAGAGGAGATCGCCACAGTGTTCCTTCATCAGATTTAATACATAATACGATATTTTGTTGGTATGGCTCATTATTAATAATATTTAGATAGATGGTGGGGGAAACATCTACATCAATATAGTGCATTTCATAGTTATTGTTTAAGTTTATAAGGGTGTAAGATTCCCAAATATTTGATATATCAATATTATTCCCCCATATTCCTGAAACACTACTAAATAATATCCCCATTATTATAATAAACTTTATTATTATTCTCATAATTTCCCAGATAAATATTTATAAATGTAATAAAAGAAAAAAATATAGTATATCAATAATATTATTCTAATTAATTTATAATATTTAAATATAATAGTGTATATAATGTCGCATATGTATATGTAGATAAAAATACATCTTAAAAAATATACAGGACGGATATATGGTGATAAAATATGAGGTTAAGTTATCTGTTAATAACTTGTATGATATTATTAGTAATGGGGGTTAGTTATGCCTTACCGTATACATGGTCATCAACGATACCTGTTGAAATTGTTCCTTTATCCCATATTAATAATAAAAATGAATTAGAAGGTTATTTATCTGACCCAAATATAGTGTTATTTTATATTGACGATAATTTTACAAAAAATCCTAAAAATTGGATATTATATAATCTCAATATTTCAGAAGTTAAACCTGAAAAAATACCAGACTATGGCAATTACACATATATCGATAAAAATAATATCGTTATAATATATCCAAAGAAATATGTATATTTAGATAATAATGGGGCTCTTGTATATAACACACCCAAAGAATTTAATGGTTCCAAATATAAAATAAAGCACATACCACCTGAAAAATATAAAATACCTACCAAATTACCAGATTTAAATGGCTATGTATACTTGGATAAAAATAGCGTGTATGTTTTATACCCTAAAAAATATGTATGTAGGGGTAATGATGGAGCCTTAATATACAACCCCCCAAAACGGGAAGAAAATAAATACAGTGGTGAATATAAATTAATTTATAACTCCGGTGCAAATAAAATACCTTTCTATTACAACTATAGTTTTGTAAATAAAAATAATATCTTTATAATATATCCTAAGAAATATGTGTATTTAGATAACAATGGAGCTCTGTTATACCATCCTCCAATAGAGCTACCTAAAAAGGAAAAAATATATAATATAAGCACGAAGTTATTAGATGGAGAAAAAGGAATATATGAAATAAAAAATAAAAAATTACTCATTGTTCATCCTATATCAATAAACGATAAATCTATTTTGGATTTTATAGGATATTATGTTTCAAAAAACAATGGAACATTTGTATATATCAACAAAGTTCCTCCACATTATAAACATGTTCTCATTAATGGAATAGTTATTCAAAATGCTATTCCAGATAAAAGAGGGGATTATGCAATAGATGTTGCAGGAAGAAAAATAAAAGTAAATTTAAGAAATGATGATTTAATAAATAAAAAGATAAAAACGGTAAAAGGACTCTCAGAAATTTTAAATATAAATACAACCTATATATCAACAGGTTCTGAGAATTTGAAGATTATCAAAAAAGAAAATCCAAGTAAGAGTGAATTGAATACTCTATTGAATGATTATTGGTTTAAAAAATGGTATAATAAAAATTACACCCATATATATTATAGTCCATCGAACATTAAAAATAGATATAATATTAAAGATTTTGATATATTGGCTATGAGCTATTATCCCATAATATATACTGATAAAGCTCCGGAAACCTTCCAAAATGACCCTGTGGGTGGTTATTATCCAAAATCCATATGCTATAAAGGGACCAATAATATAGGATACTGGGAAAAGGGGGTAAAATCTGATAATAAATATTACCATTATGATAAAAACGAACCTCAGTGGAATGATAATAATAAATATGTAAGTAATTGGTATTATAAAGGAAAGGTGGTTTTACCTTCAAATGATTCTGAAATGAGTGATAAATATAAATATTTCAATCACTGGTTTGTTAAAAATTATGGATATGCATTAAGTGAAAACATTAATGGATTGCTTTTAACATCAAACGATAAAAATTTGGTTGATGCAATATTCGGAAGAGATAATAGTAATCTATCGTGGAAACTTGACTTAACCAATAAAATAGATTATATAGTCATTCCAGACCATAAAGAGATTTCAAAGGAAAACGGTATGATTATTATAAAAATTCCTGGATTATTAAATGATACCTATGGAATACATTATATTAAAGAGTATTATATACCTCCAAAGGATGAAGAATTTGGAGTGTATGTTGCGGATGTTGTAGATTATAATTCCAGTTTGATATATAAATTAAAGGATAATTACACATGGATATGTTCATTTAAAAACTATGCAGATTGGGTAAATAATTATATGCATAGCAATATTAAAATAGTAAATGGCACTATGATAATTGCAAAATCCAACAATCCTATAAAAATAACCATTTATAAAAAGGGAATAAATATTTCATCTCTTAACCTGTCAAATATATCAATTGAAGAATACAATAAAACTTCAAATAAATTAATATTATATCATTGTCCCACTGAGAAACCCATAATATATTTATTAAATTAATATTACCAATGGTGATTTTATGAAAATAGGATTTTACAATATACAAGGAGGCACTGGAAAAACCACTATTGCTGCAAATATGGCTTATTATCTTAGCGATAGAATAAAAACAGTTTATTTAGATTGTGATATATATGGAGGCACTGGGGCATTATTGTTTGGTCTTGAGGATAATCCAAACACATTAAATGCCTATTTAACTGAAAAATGTGATTTTAATGATATCATCCATGAATACAAAAATTTGTCAGTTGTTGTGTGTGATACTACACCAAATGCATTCGATACCGATACTGACCAGAAAAAATTTTTAGAAGTTATAAAAACTTTGGAAAAAGATTATGATGTTATTATACTTGATCTACCTCCAAATATCACCGAAGGTAATATATTGTTTTCCAGTGAAAGCGTGTTAAAAAAAATGATAGTTGTGGCAGAGGACAGTATTCCTGGAATTGCCAATACACTTAAAACTATCGAATTACTAAATGCCCTAAATCTCGAAATTATGGGGATTATTGTAAATAAGGATAGAAATATTGTGGATTTTGAAGGAATATTGAATGAGGATGATATATTGGCTATACTCCCATACGATAAAAAAGTAGAATACCAATGGTTGGAGGGGGTGCCAATTATTGAAAAAAGGTCATCATTTGGAAAGGAATTAACCTTTTTAGCTGATGAATTATCTGAAACATATATAGAAAAAGACTTGGCTACACTTAGAGCTCTAAAAATAGCAAAGGAATTTAGAAGCTCAATAATTGGAGGTAACGATGAAGCAGATGATAATAATGATAATGAAAATAATTTTAAGTTTTAAATACTTTTAAAAAATAAAAAAATAAAAATGGTGAAATAGTTGTTAACAAAAAGAATTATTCCATGTTTGGATATAAAGGAAGGAAGGGTTGTAAAAGGAACAAATTTTGTTGAGCTCAGGGATGCAGGTGACCCGGTAGAGCTCTCAAAAATATACAATGAACAGGGTGCAGATGAGCTCGTATTTTTAGACATTACTGCATCATATGAAAAAAGAGACATATTAATAGATTTAGTAGAAAAGACAGCAGAGCAGGTATTTATCCCCTTAACAGTTGGTGGAGGAATAAGGAGTGTTGAGGATTTCAGAAAAATACTTCGGGCAGGTGCTGATAAAATATCTGTAAATACTGCTGCGGTCAAAAATCCTGCATTGGTTAGAGAAGCTAGTGAAATATTCGGTTCCCAGTGTGTAGTTGTAGCTATCGACGCAAAAAGAAACTATATTGACGAAGATAAGCTTGAATCCAAAGAATTAGAGGACAAAAATATTGTAAAAATTGACAAAAATAAATACTGCTGGTTTGAAGTCTATATCTATGGAGGTAGAAAAGAGACTGGCATTGATGCTATCGAATGGAGTAAAGAAGTGGAAGAACTCGGTGCTGGTGAGATACTTTTAACGAGTATGGATGCAGATGGAACAAAAAAAGGCTATGATATTAAACTAACAAAATCGATATCTACAAATGTAAAACTTCCAGTAATAGCTAGCGGTGGTTGCGGAGCTCTTAAACATGTATATGATGTATTTGAGTATGGAAAAGCAGATGCAGCTCTAATGGCTAGTATATTACATTATAGAGAATATACTATCCAGGAGATAAAAAAGTATTTATTAAAAAAGAATATTCCTGTTAGATTATAACCTTAGGTTCCAACCGACAGGAGCAATAGCGAGTGGAGGTTGGATTTTGGGTAGCAGCCTTTTTTAAAGGCTGCCTGGGGATAAAAAAGTATTTATTAAAAAAGAATATTCCTGTTAGATTATAACTAATTATTTTTAATATTATCATAAAAAGGAGGAAAATTATGGCAAAAAGTGGTTTAAAATCATCATCTGATGTAGAAAATACAAAATTTATGGTGGCAAAAGAAGCGGCGAATCTTATAAAAGATGGAATGATTGTAGGTCTTGGTTCAGGCTCTACTGCAAATCTGTTCATAAGGGAGCTCGGAAGAAGGGTGGTAGAAGAGGAATTAAGTATATTTGGAATACCAACTTCATTTGAATCTAGAATGTATGCAATTCAATATGGAATTCCATTGGTTTCACTTGATGAATATGGTGAAATAGATATTGCCATTGATGGTGCAGATGAAGTAGATAAAAAAACCCTCTATCTTATAAAAGGAGGTGGAGGATGTCATACAAGAGAAAAAATAATAGATTACTGTGCAAAGGAATTTATGGTTATAGTTGATGAAAACAAGATTGTAGATTCATTGGGTGATAAAACACCAGTTCCATTGGAAGTTTTACCCTTTGCTTATTCAAGCGTTTTAAATGAATTGTTAAAAAGAGATACTGCACCATCAATAAGAATGGCCGATAGAAAAATGGGTCCGGTGATTACAGATAATGGAAACATGATTATAGATGTATTCATTGAATTAAAGAATCCTGAAGAAACTGAAAAAGAATTGAATAATATTCCTGGAGTCATAGAAAATGGAATATTTACAAAGGTAGATAAGGTTCTTGTTGGAAGTCCAAAAAAAGTTATAACATTAAAAAAATAATTCATTGGTGATTATATGGATAATCTTTTAAATAAAAATCCTGGTACATACACAGTGGTAAAAATAAATACACCATGTAAAAAACTTTATGAGCTCGGTATAATACCAGGTTCTAAAATAACGGTGATTTCTTCAAACAAAAGAGGACCTATACTTGTAAGAATAGGAAATTCTAAAATAGCAATAGGTAGAGGAATGGCAGGTGCTATACTTGTAGAATAAATTTTATATATTATTAATTTACTAATTTATTTAATTATAGTTAAACATTTTAAATTTAGTAAAATTAAAAATAATTTTTATTTATACTTAAAAATATTATATATTTAATAAATTTAACGGTGTGAAGATGGATAATATAAAACTAGTAGCACTTGTAGGTCAACCAAATGTTGGAAAAACTACTCTATTTAATTCACTAACTGGGATGAGGCAGGAGATAGGTAATTGGCCAGGCGTAACTGTTGAAAAAAAAGAAGGTATATTAAATTACAAAAATAGAGAATTTAAGGTAATTGATTTACCCGGAATATATTCTTTAATGTCAAACTCAATAGATCAGAAGATAGCCAGAGATTTTATACTTGAAAATAAAGATGTAATCCTTGTAGATATAATTGACACTCCAAATATTAATAGAAATTTGTATTTAACACTACAACTTATAGAACTCGGTAAATCTCCAATTTTGTGTTTAAACCTTATCGATGAAGCTGAAAAATACGGTATAACTGTTGATGAGGAAAAATTAAGTGAAAAATTGGGAGGATTACCTGTAATAAAAATATCTGGAAGATATAATGTTGGAGTAGACAATCTAAAAGAAGAAATATATAAATATAAACCTAAAAAACCATGTAAAATCGTTTATTCAAAATTATTAGAAGATGCTATTGAAAAGATTGTTAAAAAATTAGAAGAATATAAAAATTTAGAATTAAGTGAAAAATTCAAATCAGTTCCAAAAAGATGGCTTGTAATATCTCTACTTGAAGGAGATCCTGAAATTTTAGAAGAGTTTAAAGATAAAAAAGAAATACTCTCTTTTGTAAATAATGTCAAAAAAGAAGTTGAGAATAAAATAAAACACGATGTAGAAAGCTATATTGTGGAACAGAGATATGCAAAATCTGACGAAATTTTGAAGGGTATAATGACTGAGAGCCAACTACATGAAGATATCGATACAATAATACTACATCCATTTTATGGGTTTGTGATTTTTGGAATTGTTTTATATCTGATGTATAGTTTTGTATTTGATATTGGAGGTTTCTTTTCAAACTATATCGATATGTTTTTTGGATACATTGGAACTTATTTAACTAGCATACTTCCACCTATATATTCAGGATTTGTGGTGGATGGTGCATTATCTGGGGTTGATAGTGTATTACAATTTTTTCCACAAATCGCATTAATAATGTTTTCTTTGGCAATTTTAGAGGATTGTGGATATCTGTCAAGGGTGGCAGCACTAATGAATGGTGTTATGTCAAAAATAGGCCTTGGAGGAAAAGCGTTTATTCCTTTTATTATAAGTTTTGGGTGTAATGTTCCCGGGTTAATGGCTACAAGATTTATGTCAAACCATAAGGAAAGGCTTATTACATTGCTTGTAGCACCGCTTGTTCCATGTTCAGCTAGATTTGTAATAATAGGTTTTATGGCTGCAGCATTCTTTCCTAAATATACCTCATTATTTACACTTGGAATATTGGGGGTTGTATTTGGGTTGTTGGGAATTAGTTCCTATATATTGAGTAAGATTATAAAGGGAAAAGGCGAGGAATTTATATTTGAGTTGCCTCCATACAGAACACCGGATTGGAAAAATATTTTGAAAATAACATGGGAAAGAAGTAAAGAATTCTTAAAAAAAGCAGGTACTGTTATTTTGGCAGGTTCTCTTGCGTTCTATTGGTTATTAAATTATCCAAGCACTGACAATAGTTATGGAATTGTGATAGGTAAGGTATTGGAACACATCACTTTATGGATGGGCATTGATTGGAGAGGGGCAGTTTGCTTAATGTTTGGGGTTGTAGCAAAGGAGCTCGTAGTGTCTACAATGAATATAGTATATGGTGGTGATGTGAGCTCAGTTTTAACACCTTTAAAGGCTTTTGTATTCACCCTCGTATCTGTGTTATATATTCCATGTTTGGCAACGGTTGCAACACAATATTTAGAAACCCATAGTTTAAAATGGACTTTATTTGGTATATTATACAACATATCCTTGGCAACGATAGTTGGTATTGTTATATACAATATGGGAAAACTTCTCGGATTCCAATAAAAAAATTAAAATAGAATAAAAATAAATAAAATATTTAATAATTAAAATTATAATAATTATAACGATTATGCAATAAAATTAAATATACTTTCAAAAAGATAATCAGATAGGTCGAGTATTATGGCAGCAACTTATGAGTTAAAAATATATGGAATTGAACAAAATCCTTCGGATTTTGTAGCCCAAAGCTACGCTTTGGAAGTCCAACATGTTGGGTTTAGAGATAGAATAGAAGATATAGGTAGAGGTTTAGGGATTGATGGGGTAATTTATAATTATGAAGATGGAACTGTAAGGATTTTAGCAAACTTTGATGATGAGGAGACAAAAGAGTTATTTAAAAATAATATAAAATTTTTAGAAAATAAAGATAGATTGATAAATATTGAAAAAATCGAAGAAAAAGAGTTAAAATCATATATCGAATTCCCAAATGGAATAAATAGGATTTCAGAAGATGATTGTTAGAGCTCAATAAAAAGTTAGATGAGGGAGTTAAATATATTAAAATGGTTTTTGGAGTTTTGGAAGAACTTAAAAAAGGTCAAGAAATATTAATTAACAGTCAGAATGAATTAATAAAAGGTCAGAACGAAATGAAAGAGATATTAAAAAGAATTGAACAAAAACTTTAAGATTTTGCTTATCTCTTATCCATAACACCATCTATCTACCTATAAGCATGCGAGTAATCATTTTAGCATTTTTCATGCTTTTGTAAAATAAATAATTATTTTTCATATTTTATTTCATTTAATCGTTATAGTGGGGATAATATGGATAAAAATGATATATATGTGGTGGTTCCGGCATACAATGAGGAAGGAATGATAGGAAACACTTTAAAAAAATTAAAGGATGAAGGCTATAAAAACATAATTGTTGTGGATGATGGAAGTAGGGACAATACTTACAACATAGCTAAGGAAGAGGGAGTTATTGTTTGCAAACATATTATAAACAGGGGTTTGGGCGGAGCTCTTGGAACAGGATTAAAATGTGCATTGGAATATAACCCAAAGGTAATTATTACATTTGATGCCGATGGACAGCACGACCCAAAGGATATTGAAAAGGTTGCAAAACCTATATTGGATGAAAATTACGATGTTGTAATAGGAAGCAGGTTAATGGACGAAAAAGAAGTAAAAAATATGCCAAAGATAAAAAGGATAGGAAATTGGGGTTTGAATTTTTTAACATACTTAATGGGCGGACATTTTATCACAGACAGCCAAAGTGGTTTAAGGGCATTTTCATACAATGCAGCAAAAATAATAATGAATCAATTGAAAAGCAATAAATATGAAGTTTCTTCGGAATTTGTTGTTTTAATCAAAAGAAACAATTTAAAGTTTAAGGAAATCCCTATAAAAACAATATATACAGATTACTCTATGGCTAGAGGAACAAATGTAATTACTGGATTTAAAATACTTTTAAAACTCATAATTCATAGACTTGTTTAAGGAATGCTACAACAACATTATAAAAAAATAATACTAATAATATAACGATTATGTGATAATATGAAATACTTATTAATTTACTCTACAAAGGATTTAGCTGGAATAAATATTAAAAACAACCTGAATAATTTAAATTTAGACGATTTAGAAGAAAATATCTATTTTTTTAAAACTGATAGAAAACTTACTAAGCTCTCACAAAAAGACCTACCAAATGGCTATGATTATTATATTTTTTTATCAAAACACAGAAGTGAAAGCAAAAAACCAACATTAACAGTCCATACTTCTGGAAATTTAACAATTGACAATTCACACGGCGGAAATATTGAAGAAATATGTCCCTGTGATGGAGTTTTGAATTCTATTTTGCTTAAAAATATTTTTAAATATAACAATTTGGAGGACTATAGTAAATTTAATTTTGAGGTATCATCTGAGGCTGTTCATCATGGACCTACTGATTTAAATGTTCCGTCGGTATTTGTTGAAATTGGGAGCTCCAAGAAAGAATGGGAAATTAAAGAAGCTGGGGAAATAATTGCAAAATCAATTATAGACACAATTAAATCCATTGAAAATAAAAACTATAATGTCTTGGACAAAGTTGTTGGATTCGGTGGAGGACATTATGCTCCGAGATTTACAAAATTGGTATTGTCAAATAAATGCTATGTGGGTTATATTATTCCAAAATATGCCAAACTTTCTGAGAAGGTTCTTGAACAAATACTAATTAAACAGGATTTTGATTATATATTGTTTGATTGGAAGGGTCTCAATAGCGAGGATAAGAAAAAATATATTGAATTTTTTGAAAAAAACAATATTTTATGGAAAAAAGTTAAAGATCTATGTTAATATGAAATTTATGTTAATGTAAATATAATGTGATACCATGAGAGAAATTCTTACAAAATTTAAAAATGGAGAACTAACCTTAGAGGAAGTGGAAAAAAAATTAAAATTATCTCACCTTGATGAAATAGAAAAGTTATATAAACTGGATTTTAACAGAAAAAGTAGAGTAGGCGTTCCAGAGGTAGTTTATGGAGGAGGGAAAAAAATAGAGGATATTGCAAAGATTCTTTTTAAACTTGCAGAAAACAACGGTATAGCACTTGCAACTAGGGTAAATGATATTGAAAAAGTGGTTAAATTATTAAATAATATGAAAAACATTGATAAATTCACTATTGATGTTAATGAAATGGCAAAAACGATATCCCTTACAAAAAAGAATTATAAAATTGACAGTATTGGAAAAATTGGAATAATTACCGCAGGGACCTCGGATATTCCAGTGGCTGAAGAGGCAAAAGAAGCCGCAAAATTAATGGGATGTGAAGTATTAAAAGCCTATGATGTTGGAATTGCAGGCATACATAGAATTACAAAACCACTAAAAAAAATGATAGATGAAGATGTTTATTGTATAATTGTAGTTGCAGGCATGGAAGGAGCTCTGCCCTCAGTGGTGGCTTCTCTTGTAGATATTCCAGTTATTGGAGTTCCAACCTCAACAGGATACGGCATAAAAGAAACACCTCTTCTTGCAATGCTTCATTCCTGTGCCCCAGGACTTGCAGTAGTGAATATAGATAATGGTTTTGGTGCGGGAATATTTGCAGGGTTATTGGTTTATAATATATACAAAAGGTTATAAAAGGTTATAAATTTATGCAACATTTTAAAAATAATATTTAATAAAACTATTGAAAGAAAAGAGGAGTGTTTCTAAAATGAGCAATATTTTATATATTAAATATAATAAAAATATGTAGCGAAAATTTTATACGAGAATATATAATATTGGAGGTTTTTGATAACATTATAGAAAGTATAGAAT
>NZ_WAKW01000012.1 GCF_015523155.1 Methanothermococcus sp. | reverse complement strand
GTCTGAAAGACACATCCATTAAAACAAGGATGGAAACTATACTTCATAATCTAATACTAAGCTATTATCCACCTGTCTGAAAGACACATCCATTAAAACAAGGATGGAAACGGAACCATAAGGCAACAATTGGTAAAAAATTACCGAACGTCTGAAAGACACATCCATTAAAACAAGGATGGAAACGCTCGGGGACATCCAACTGCTCCCCTTTTTTAGGTCTGAAAGACACATCCATTAAAACAAGGATGGAAACTCCTGAACATCCCTATATATTTTGAATTTGCTTGTCCCTCTGTGTCTGAAAGACACATCCATTAAAACAAGGATGGAAACCTCAAACCCCTATACCCCGCAGGGACGGAATACATAGTCTGAAAGACACATCCATTAAAACAAGGATGGAAACTTTTCCTTTAAAATAGGAATATTTCTATTTATCCAGTCTGAAAGACACATCCATTAAAACAAGGATGGAAACAAAAATTAGATAATAAAAAATATGGAGACATATTGTCTGAAAGACACATCCATTAAAACAAGGATGGAAACTATCATACTGCACATTATACTATATCATACATATTTAGTCTGAAAGACACATCCATTAAAACAAGGATGGAAACATCATATTCAATTAACAATAATTTATATTTAATGTATGGTCTGAAAGACACATCCATTAAAACAAGGATGGAAACGCATCTATATCACCTCTTTTTTTTTCTACCCGTATATAGTCTGAAAGACACATCCATTAAAACAAGGATGGAAACTACGGTCTTCATATACCCTATAATTTCCTTTACTGTCTGAAAGACACATCCATTAAAACAAGGATGGAAACCAATATACAGGGATGTCCATGATGGGAATCCCGTAATAGTCTGAAAGACACATCCATTAAAACAAGGATGGAAACCTCTTTTCCTCAGAGATTTTTCTTTTCTTTAGTTGGGTCTGAAAGACACATCCATTAAAACAAGGATGGAAACGCATCATTGTATTTGTATTTTATTCTATCATATTTGTCTGAAAGACACATCCATTAAAACAAGGATGGAAACATAGAATATAATACAATTTTAAATATTTTTATATAATGTCTGAAAGACACATCCATTAAAACAAGGATGGAAACAGACATGAATTTTTTTGTAATAGATTTAATTTTTGATTGTCTGAAAGACACATCCATTAAAACAAGGATGGAAACTTAATAAAATATTATAAAAAAATACAGTTGTTAGCAGGTCTGAAAGACACATCCATTAAAACAAGGATGGAAACTTAGCAAATTTAGAATTGTTTCTAACGATTGAAATATGTCTGAAAGACACATCCATTAAAACAAGGATGGAAACTTGGTAAGGATTTTAAATATTTTTCTTCTAAATTTTTCGTCTGAAAGACACATCCATTAAAACAAGGATGGAAACTATATTTTTTCAACTTGTGGTAATACGGGTTTTTCGTCTGAAAGACACATCTATTAAAACAAGGATGGAAACCTATTTATTTTACATGTTATATATTCATCTAGTATTGTCTGAAAGACACATCCATTAAAACAAGGATGGAAACATTCTGATTCATATTCTAATGATATATTATAAACAGCAGGTCTGAAAGACACATCCATTAAAACAAGGATGGAAACGGTAAAAATGTTTTTGTATTATATTTATCAAATCATGTCTGAAAGACACATCCATTAAAACAAGGATGGAAAATAAAATAAAAAAATAATATATTATACTCACATGAGCTCATGCAATATTTATATATTTTTTCAATTCAAAACTATAAATCATCATCTCTCAATGACACCACTGAGCCAAATCCTTTTGATACCTTACCCCCAATTCCAAACAGATTTGGAATATTAAAATTAACTTCAAATTTGCCGAAAAATCCAATAAATTTTGTTCTTTTATAATTGACTGGAACTTCATGATATTCCAATATATTCGCCTCTATTTTCTTATCAACGGTGTAATTTAAGTATTTGCTCATAGATAATAGATTTCCAATTATTATCTTTTCAAGTTTTTCTTTTCGTTCATTCTCATTTAATTTTTTATAACTTGAATAATTCTTTTCATTTAAGGCAATCCATGGTGCTATAAACTTATATTTTTTTAAATCATCACATACTCCAAATTCCTCAGATTTTACAGAAATATAGCCATCAATAACTTTATAAGTTTCATGATTTAATTCTAACTCTCTGAGCTCAAGCACTATGCCCCCTAAAATATTTGTTCCTTCATCCATGCCAATTATATAGGCATTACCTCCCATTATTTTGTACTGAATTTTAGGGTAAGAATATATAAATCCATTTCCGCTATGATTATGTAATATTTCATAACCGCACTTATCAAACTTATTTAATATATACCCCCTCAAATAAGGAGTTTGAGATTTTTTTAATGGTTTATCTGTTTTTAATTTACAATACATGGTTTTTAATTTCATATTTTCCCTCACAATATTAACATGTTATCTTCAACAACTTTAAACCCTGTTTCCATATCGTAATATGTTTCATCAATTACATTTATATCCTTATTTTCATCTATTAAAATATTTTTTCCCTCGATGGCATACTTAGGGACTGATATTGTATATTGATAAAACTTCTTTTTTATTTTTAAAAATTCATTCCTTCTTTTAAATGGGTCTTTTATACTTTTTATCCGCACATATTCATCATATACTTCCTCTGCATCATCTTCAACATTCACAAATAGATTTATTTGGGGTATTTCGTCAATTAATTTAAAATTTTTAGGTACATCATTATATTTGAACTTTTTAATAATTTCCAAGAGCTCCCTCGATGAATCATCATAACCTTTCAATTTTTCAAAATAACAATTGTTAATATTTAGGAGCTCCCTTTCTTCAATCTCATCATAATTTTTTAATAACTCCTCAGTCTTTGAAATGAGAGCTCCGTTATAAATATACCTACTGAATGGATGACCCTTGTCATTGGTTAGTTTGACTATGTTTATAACCCCCTTTTCTGTTCCTTCTCCGTGTCTGTTGCATCTCCCAGCAGTTTGATTTATTGAATCCAACGGTGCAATATCTCGATATACAATATCAACGCTTATATCTACTCCTGCTTCGATTAACTGGGTGGATACTATAATTTTTCGATTATTGCATTTACCGTCTTTATTTTTATTAATCTTCTCAATACGGTTTAAACGCTCCTTTGGGTATATATTGGTGGATAAGTAATAATATTCGGTATTTTCATAGTTATATCCCTTTAATAAGTCATAAACTTCTTTTGATGATTTTATGGTATTCAATACTATTAAAAAATCTTTATCTGGATTGTTGTTTATGTTCTCGTCCAATACATCTACAAATTCAGTTAAATCCATGGGCTCATTATGTATTTTCATCTTTATTCTATTTAAGTTTGAAAAATAATGTTCTTTATCGTCAAGAAGTTCTACGCATTTATTTTTATCAAAAATCATAGGTAATGTAGCTGTTGTAAGTATAAAATATATATTATACTCCTCTGCCAAAAATTTAAATATTTTATTGACTAAATGCCAGTATTTGTGAGGAATGGACTGTATTTCATCCAATACAATTATGCTGTTAGATAAACTATTAAACTTTTTTAAATCGCTGTTTTTATTTGAAAATATGCTGTAAAACAACTGCATAAATGTTGTTGTAATTATCTTGGAGCTCCATGTTTCTATTAAGTGAAGTGATTTGTTTTCATCCAATATATTTTCTTCCCCATTTTCTTCATGTCTATATACCACATCCGACAGATGATGATGTTTTAAAAGGATATTTGAAGGTGGATTTTTTAAAACTTCGTTTAAAACTTTGTAGTTTTGGTCAATAATACTTA
Organism: Methanothermococcus sp.; assembly: GCF_015523155.1. Taxonomy (GTDB): domain Archaea; phylum AGJL01; class Methanococci; order Methanococcales; family Methanococcaceae; genus Methanofervidicoccus. The sequence continues at coordinate 55,908 of NZ_WAKW01000012.1, read as the reverse complement.
AAAATGGAAGGCAGTATATTATTTTCATATCGATGTTTTTTTCAGTTTTTATCCGATTTGACAGTTTTAAGGCAAAATTAAAAATAGTAAGAGTCTTCCCAATTCCTGTTGGGGCATTTAATGTGTATATTTTCTGATTTAAATCTAAATTATGCACTTTATTTGAAATTTTATAAAATATTTCTGTTCTTAGATGGTCTATTGGTTTAGTTTTAGGTTTATTTTCAATATACTCAATAATATCAGTTGGGATTGTGTCTGAATTCGCTGGATAGTTGTTAGAAGTTTGTCTAAATATGGCATCCTCTTTATCTGATGATATTAATAGAGAAAATAAATATTGATATAAATAATACGCTTCAATTTTCATTTCATCGTTGGTTTCATATTTTAGTTCATCACAAAGATACTCCAATTCTTCAACTTCTGAAATGAGCTCCTCAAAATTACAATTCAATTTTGAGATATTATTTTCCTCTAAAATACAGTTTATAAAATTGAAATCTAATGATTTGAACTGCTTTTTTAAAATATTTTTATCCGATATATCTGCATCATGTATGAGCTCCGATAAACTGCTATGATGATTTTTTACACATAATGAAAATATTTGGTAGTATTTGTTATTTACCTCTTTTGCCTCTAAATAATCCTTTATAATATAGTTTGCTAAAATAAAAGATATTTCTGAATGTCTTTTTAATATCTTTTTTTCTATTTTCTCGTTTCTTATATATTTTTGAAAATAGGTTGTAGTCTTTCCAAAATCGTGAGACAAGCATATTATTTTTAAAATATCCTTGATTAGGTCATTATTAAAATATTTTAATTTTGGTGGATTGTATTTAGATAATGCTCTATTTTTTGTGTTTATAAGATGGTTTTTTAAAGGATAGTCAGGATTGGTATGAGATATAAGCTCCATATAGAGTCCCTCAATATCTAAATAAAGGTAATATTCTCATTTAATTCTGGAATATGATAATACTCTTTAACCTTGCAACTTATTGGCTCTCCATTTCGTTCGTAAAATATGTCTATATACTCCGTGGTTATTCTATTTTCATCCATTTCATTTGGTATTTTTGAAAATAAATACTCTCTATCCATTTCCAAATTAATATCATCATTTATTAAATTATCTCGCCTAATTACTGAGTTAATGGGCGTGTATTCATTGTCAGAAACTTTTTTCTCAACTTCAAATTCTCCCACATATCCAAAATTTGCTATGAGCTCCGATAGTCCCAACGATATAGTATATACTGTTTTATGCTGTTCCAACAAGTTCTTTAATTTTGAATATGATTCTTTATCCGTTAAATAAACATACAACCGATATTTTGGATTTTTAAGCATTTCAAATCGTATTTGTGTTCTGCCGTTTATTAGGTTAAAACCGGGTCCTTTTACCCTACCCTTTTTTGTATCAATTAGATTCAGGGCAATATTGGTTTTTTGTATAGGATTTTTTATTTTTAGGGCTATCTTTACAGTATCTTTATTTATATGCCTTAAATAATTCTCTTTGTCTAATCCTAAAAATGCTCCCAACATGCCATATATTGAAGTTTTTGGGGGAAAATCATAAGATAAAGGACTTGTAGTTGTATAGATTTTTTTAAAATGCCCATAATCCCCCCAAATATCGAAAACTATCATCTTCATATTTTCACCAAAAAGTGTGAAATAAATTAAAATAAAATAATATGGTGTGTGTTGAATATATTAAATATTAATTTCTTTAAACTCAATTTCATTGCCATCTACATTGAATTTAAACTCTTCGTCGTTGTAAGTTAGTTTTAATCTATCATCCCACACATATTCAACATTTTCAATTTTATCTTTATTTTTCAACAATATATCTATTAATTTTGTCATATCAATTTTATAGTCATCGGAGCTCCTAATTTCTTCATCATTAACATTGGATTTAAGTGCTAAACATTTATCCAAATCTCCAACATGGTAGTTGTTTTCCTTGTAATTCACTTTAATTAATAACCTTGGAGTTTGTCCCATCTTACTTCTGCTAATAAGGTTTTTTGTCCCATTCCATAGAGCATCAATAAGTTTGTTTATGTCTTCTGTTGATAGATTGGTGTGTTTTGCAGCATTTTCGTTTATTATTCCATAAAATGATATTAAAGAATATGGAACGACATATTCTTCCCTAAAAGTTTTTTGTCCTTTGTCTTTTCCAGATGCGAATGCCCCTGTTCCCTTTATGAACATCGGTTCTACTTTGTGAAGTGACCTTCCAAATCTAAACTGAACAGGTCCTGTAAGTGTGATGGAGCTCTTCTTGTTTTTATCTAACTCGATAGGAATTGTGCCTCCAAAAAGTCTAACATCTATACAACTGCTTAAAATGTTATTTCTCATTATTTCTTTCATTTCATTCAGTTTTAGTTTTGATTTATTAATTTTATTGTTATTTTCATCATAAAGGAAGTCCTCAGCTCTCAATTTTGCATCTTGAATATTACCTTCATTGTCTTCAATTTCCCTTACAAATATTTCCTCCCCTTTAAATTCATTTAAATAGTCCCTAATGGTTCTTTTTAATCTGACATCACTTACTAAATTTATTCCAGTAGATGGGTCAATCCTTGGCTTGTTATCATCTAATGGGTCCCCATTTGGATTTGCATATTGAACATCGTATAAAAATATTAATTCACTTCTATTTATGCCGTTTGATTCAGGTTTATTACTCATCATCCTCACCCTTGTTATTTTTATTATTTTTTAAGTTGTCAAAGACGGAGCTCATGGCGAGTCCCAATGAAAATATATATGATATTTCGTTGTTTGATAAATTCCAATTATCACCAGATGTTATAAATCTGCGTGCAGTTTCTTCTTTTAAGCGGGAATAATAATTTATATTATCCTCCTGCCCATATTCCATTAACTTTTGAGTTGCCTCTTTGAATATACTTTCAATTTTGGATTTATCCAATTTTAAACCATGAAGTTTTGCTAAAAATGGCTTTGATTGTCGTTTTTGATATTGAAGTCTTAGTAGTTTATCAACTAAAACGCCAGTTAAGAACACAGCCTTTTTATCCTCACTGTTAAAAAAATCTTTATAATCTTCAAAAAACTTATCTATTTCGCCATAATCATATATGGATTTTTCTGTGATGATTTCACCCCTTGATTTTAGGTTATTACTTAGTAAATTTGTGTTAATTAGGAAGTAGATAATCATGAGAGATTTATAAGCGGATAAAGAAATAGATTCACTGGTTTTAAATTCTCGCCGTATTTTTGAGATAAATTGGTTAATTAGATAGTGGTAATCGATTTTTTTATTTGAAAATATGTTATTCATCAGTTTTAAAAATACTTCGTTATCATTATCGACAAATTCTTTAATATATCCAAATAAAAACTTCAATTCTTCCAAATCCTCGTTGTTTTTAAATATTGAAGCAAAATACTTGCGTTGATTTTTATTTAATTTTTTTAAATTATTTTTATTTATTTTATAGTTTTTAAATAGTGGAATGTTCTCAGTTTTTTCCATGGCATTGTATAATACACTAAATCTTGAAGGAAGAACATCCTCAATCATTTGAAGAACTTTGAAATCATTACCTTCATTAAAAAACATAAATGTAGTGTAGCAGTAAATATCACTATTTTTTAGAAATCTCAGCAAAAGTTTTTCTCTTTTAGAATAATCTCTGTTTTTTACATTTTTTACTAAATCATTATAACTATTTAGGATTCGCTCCATGTCTTTGTCAAATAATACCTTTGGAATCATATAAAATTCTGTTCCGTAAAATTTACCTCTTAAATTTTCGTCCAAATATTTTTTCCCCTCTTCAACAGCTAATGCACATTTTAAACATATTGGAAAGGTCTTCCAAGCATTATTTGGATTAAATCCACTTACATTTCCAATTTTATCGATTGAATAAAATTTAAATCGTCCAAATACTCCATATACTTCTTCATTTTCTTTATTACATATAGAGCATATTCCCGAACCTTTTGAGATTATATTCCCTGTTGTCATATAATAATAATCCATAGTGGCTTTATGTATGAAGTAATTTATAAATTCCTCAATATCTCCTACAAAATACTCATTTTCACCGTCTTTAAATGTTATGGTGAGTATTGTGCCGTCTTTTCCCTTTTTATTTAGGATATCTTTTAAAATTTTATCCTCATTATCTTTTAAGGATTTTTCCAATTTTTTAAGAAAGTTTGAGTTTTTATATTTTTCGTATTTTCTGGTTTTAGATACTGCTCTGATTATTTTCTTTTTTAAGGTTCTCTCAGTATCCCCTGCAATTTTTGAAGTTGGTGAAAAATCAGCATCGTTAGCCCCTCTTGATTTTTTATACATTAGTTTTAATAAATGCTTGGTTTTATCAAATTCATCAGGATATACTCCCAAATATTCCAATGTATTGTAATCAAAGGTTATTTTCAATATATTTTTATACTTTCCATTTACATTGGGATTCTCAATCAATATAGACATTGGATTGTTTAAATCCTTTCCTTCATTTTTTATTATATAATTCCCAAGTTGAGCTACACTGGATAACATACTCCCCTCCATTAATACCCTAAATAAACTAAACATTAACTTATAAATATGGTGGTAATCATATTCTATTTAATGCTATATATAAATTTTTTGTTATATTTTTTTCTAATTTCTATTTCAAAAATAAAAGATAAAATTGGGAGAATATGGATTTACTTTTAAAAACTAATGGATTTTTCATATCTAAAAAAGAAGATAGATTCCATGTAGAATTGAAAAATGATGGTAAAACCGTAAAAACAGACATACCTGCAATCAAAGTAGAAAGAATAATCCTTTCAAACAATGGAACAATTACTACGGGGGCTATAACCCTTGCCATTGAAAACAATATTCCAATAATATTTTTAAAATGGGAAGAACCAACAGGTATGGTCTGGCATTGTAGAATTGGAAAAACTGCTAAAACTCGAAGAAGTCAGTTAAAATTCAGCGAATCCATTGAAGGCATAAGGTTTGCATCCAATTGGATTAAAAGAAAAATGAAAAATCAAATGGATTATCTAAAAGATTTAAAAAAGAATCATGGCAATAAGGGTGATTTCGACACAATAATAAAAAACATTGATAACTGTATGGAGGAGCTCACCCAATACACAAACAATATCGATGATAAACTACCTCATAGAGAAATAAAAGATACGATAATTGGAATAGAAGGAATTGCCTCAAAATACTACTTTGAAGGTATAAATTATGCCCTTCCTAAGAAATATAAATTCAAAGAAAGAAGTAGAAGACCTGCAAAGGATAGGTTCAATGCCTTTCTAAATTATGGATATGGAATGCTCTATCCAATGGTTGAAAAATGCCTTATTGTTGCAGGTTTAGACCCATATGTTGGGTTTATACATGCCGATAACTACAATAAAACAACACTGGTTTATGATGTAATTGAAATGTATAGAGCTCACATAGATAGAGGGGTTGTGAATTTTATAAACTCTAAAAAAGTTAAGGATAATCATTTTGATACTTTGGAAAACGGAATTTCATTATCTGATGATGGGAAGGGGGAATTTGCACTATATATAAAAGATAATGTATTTGGAAAGGAGTTTTATTTTAAGAATAAAAAATATTTATTGCCTGATTTTATACAGAAGGAATGTTATGAGATTACTAAATCAATAAGGGGGAAATTATGATTTATGTGATTTATGACATTAGCGACAATAAAATAAGGAAAAAATATCGGATAAATGCTTAAATTATGGACTTTATAGGATTCAGAAGTCAGTTTTTGCAGGAAGTTTAAATAACAATAGGGTGGATGAGCTCAGGGTTTTTTGTGAAAATATTCTTAAAAATGGTGGTGAGAACGATAAAATATACATTATACCGGTATGCAAAAAATGTTTTGGAAGTTTGATATGTATTGGGGAAGAATTTGATAAGGATTTAATCACAGATAATAAAAATACGCTGGTGCTTTAAATGAGCAGTGAAGAGATGATAACAGTTTCCGATGTTGTGGAGTATATGTATTGTCCTAGATTTGTTTATTTTGAGAGAGTTTTAGGCATTCCACAATATGAAGAAAAAAGGGAAAAAGTTATTATTGGAAGGAATATCCATGAACTAAGGGAGAAAATAAACAAAGGATATATTAGAAAAAGTATAAATGCAAAATCAAAATATATTGATGTTTATTTATCATCTAAAAAGTATAGAATTGTTGGAGTAGTGGATGAGATTGTAGAGCTCGGAGATGGTAGCTATTCACCACTTGATTATAAGTTTGCCGAGTTTAAGAATAAGTTATTTAAAACTCATAAGTATCAGTCAGTGCTGTATGGGTTATTAATTAAGGATAATTTTGATGTGGATGTTAAAAAGGGCTATGTGGTTTATGTTAGAAGTGGAAATTTAGTTAAGGAAATAGAATTTAAGAAAAAAGATTTTGATGATGCAGTTGCATTTGTCGATTTGATATTTGATATAATTGAAAATGAAGAATTTCCTGATAATATTAAGGTAAATAAAAGAAAATGTGTTGATTGTTGTTATAGGAATGTGTGCTGTAAATAATTAATATTTTTAACTTATTCCGCAAGAAGTCCCTTTCAGTCTTAAAAATCAAAGATTTTTAAAATCACCAACAAAGTTGGTGAGCTACAAAATGCGAAGCATTTTGTTTAATCTCCTCGCTTCGCGAAGATAAGGTATTAAAAAATCCTTTGGATTTTAGCTAGCAAATAAAGATTTGCGATGAGGGAGTCCATTTTAAGACGGAGGGGAGTAATTCACTCAGAGTTATACTTTATATAAAGGTAATCTCTGGGCTAAAATCTCCTATGAGTAGGAAGGTTTGCCCGAAGGCGAGGGCTACGAAAACCTTTCGGTTTTCATTTAACCCCTCCCTTACGGGAGGGGTAATTCACTAAGGACACATATGTAATAAAAGCACCAGCAGATATTGTATCCCCTAAACCAACAGTAGATTTTGGATTTTTAACCAATCTTGATGGCACCATGGCAATTTTATAATCTTTATATCTATCGCTATTTTTTAAATTTACCAATATTGAATTTAACAACTTGGCATGGGTATTGTAAGGAATACACAAACCTTCTTTTAAATCTTCAATCTTTGATATGTCTCCAAGTTTGGCTTTTGTAGATGCAAGGACAGTAGCCAACTCTAAGGTTTTTTTGAGTTCCTTATCATTTAATGGATTATCCTTTCTACACATGCATACTATATAATACATGGTATGAGTTTGCACGAGTTCTAAATTAGGATATTCATCCAATAATATTTTTGAAGCCTCAATAACATCTTCAATCATGCTATTTTTTATTATACTATTACTTAGATTATCATATCCAAGTATATGGATAATATTTGCAATTTCTGTATCATCCATGCCCAAACAATTAACATTTGGTATTATTCTTTCTGCAATTTTTTTTCTGAGATTTTTACTTTGGATAGATGCAAATTCTAGGTGAATTTTTATATCCATGTTTTTCTGTTTTAAAAGTTTTATATCTTCCTCCGCCTTTTTAAAATAATATTCATCAGTTTTTCCATCGCTGTATTTCTCCTTTATTCCCTGGTATCCTGAAAGTATTGCACAATCCACAACTTCTCCTATTTCGGGCAATTTCTTTTTTAATTCTCCCTTTATTTCAAACCTCAATGCATCTGGTCTTGAAGCTACAATAAATCTATTAGCCTGTGGTGTAATTATCTTTTCATCTCCAAGTTTAAATTCAATACCTTTAATATATTCAAAAATTCTGTTTATTTTTAGAGGGTCTTCTTTTCGGTATGATTCGATAGGTTTTTTTAGAACTAAATTTCCTTTTATAACAGATGGATAAAGTAAATTTTCTTTATTTACAAACATTTCTGCCTGTTTCTTTGATAGTATTGGAGTATATGCCACCACTCTTTTTAAATTCAAAATTGATAAAAGATTTGATATAATTCCAACCTGTCCCCCCATTCTTTCCTCATCATATTTTAGCTCATCAAACCATATATTTAATAGTTTATCCTCTGAAACAGGGACTTCTGCTGGTTTTCCAGTTTTCATAGAATAAACCAACCTTGCTATAAAATCTACCGGACTGTTTATTTTTCTTGGATATAGTTTAATTGTTTTTATAATTTCCCCTTCATCAAACAAGTCAATGAGCTTCTGTACCTCCTTACCATCTTTAAAGTATTTTATAGCATCTACATTAACATTGTATGCTAAAAAAACGCTTATATTTGAAAAATTATCGATATATTTGAGGCATTCTTTGTAGTGCCCTACATAACTATTCCCATTATCCATATATTTCACCAATATAAGATATAAAGACATAATAAAAGAAATAAAAAATAAGAAAAATTATAAAATTCACATTTCACATTTCAATTATATATCTATTATTTAATGATTTAAATCCAGTTAATTCTTCAATGGATTTTCCCATTAGCAATTCACGGGTTATTTTTTTTCCATCTTCAACCGCAGGTTGGTCGAACGCATTTATTTCAAGAAGCTCGCCCATAAATGCAGTTTGCATTTCATACATAAATATCAATTTTCCAAGGGTGTATTCGTTTAATTCATCCAATATAATAGAAACATTTGGAACTCCCTTTGAGGTTAAAGCTGCTTCACTACCTTCCTGCTCTGCATTTATGAGCTCCGATAATGTGTGGTTGTTTAAATAATTCGAATCTTTAATATACAAATCCTGTTTAAAATTATTTACCTTTAAAAATGTAATGATTTTATCTCTTGGACCATCCAAATATAGTTGCAGTTGAGAATGCTGGTCTTTTGCACCAACAGACACAATGGGGGTTTGTCCCTTCCCATCCTTTCCAAGACTTTCTGCCCATAACTGTCTATACCACATACCAAATTTATGCAATCTTTCAATATAAGGCATAAGAACAGAGATAGTTTTTCCATTATTGTTATATAGTATGTAATGAATCGCTGCATTCATAAGAGCAGGATTTTTAAAAATATCGTCATTTTTACATAACTTATCCATTTCCCTTGCACCCTTCATCAGCATTTCTATATCTATGTCCATACATGATAGGGGAGCCAGTCCCACAGCAGATAAAACAGAAAATCTTCCTCCTACATTTTTAGGAACATCAAAAAGCATATAATTTTCATTTTTTGCAATATTTCTTAATGTTCCGTCATTTGCTATTGCAACTATATTTTTATTGTAATTTTTAACATTATTTTTCAATAGGTTTCTGATTATATAAAAGTTTGCAAGTGTTTCAGAGGTATTTCCAGACTTACTTATTACAAATATAAGAGTTTTATTCAAATCCACTAAATTGATAATATCGGATGTTTTTTCCGGGTCTGAATTATCCAAAAAATAAACCTTTTTATTACTGTATTCATTGTAATAAACTCCTTTGATGCCTTCATACACCATCTGAGTCCCTAAAATAGAACCGCCCATTCCAATAACTATGATATATTCAAAATCTTTTGAATGTTCCATTAATTCATAATATTTGTTTAAATCATCGTAAATTATATCCATATATCCCAGTTGTTTATTGCTGTATTTTTCTAGTAGTTTATTGTATGATGCCTCTATTTTATTTGATATATTCTTGATATCTGTTAGAGATAATCCATTGTTGCCTACGGTCTCTACTATGGTATTTGTGTATTTAAACAAACATTTACCTTTCATTTTTCCCCTCTTCTCATTTAAATTACAATTTAATTTATTTTTTTAAATTATATAAAAATATATATTTAATAATTTTTATGAGAATGATAATAATATAATGTTATAAAATATTATAACTTTTTTAAATTATTTTAAAAAATGCTTATAAATTGCCCCTCCATAAATACCCTTATATTTATTTATACTTTCATTATTTTGCCAGCTTAAATTTTTATGGGTATGATTGTAACAATTTTTCATCAATGTTGTCAATGGGCTATCTTTTTCATAAGGGCTTTCTGGGCAATTTATATGTCTATAATTTATATATAAGCATATTTCTTTTAACCTATAAAATGTCCAGTTCAAAGCGTGCTCTACTCCCCATTTTAAACCACATTTATCATAATTTTTAAACAATACTCCTGTTGCTTTGTTGAAATTTGGATTGGTTAATGGGTCTGGGTTTAATGATATAATGGTGTCTCTTAATCCTCCAACTTCCCTTGCTATCACGGGTGTGCAGTATGCCATGGATTCCATTTGAGTTAAACCACATGGTTCCCAAACTGATGGCACAATTGTCCAATCACTTCCTGCATATATAATGGATGTTAATGGAGGACAATAACCCACCAACGAAATAACCTTTTCACTGTAACTCTCAGCTAAATCTTTCATACCATCTTCTATGTGTTTTTCACCTTTTGAAAGCATAACAAATTTTAAATCATGCTCATTGAATAATTCAGGAAACGCTTCAAATATTATATCAAACCCTTTTTGATATGTTGCCCGTGCGACAAATCCTATTAATGGAGTAGTCATATCCTTGCATTTTATATCCCCATAAATTTCAACATCTGTCCCAGATATCTTACTTTTATCCATATTATTCCAGTCTTCAATATAATTTTTTAAATTTTCAGGGTTGTAAAACCATCCATATTTTATCTTTGGTTTTATGGTGTTGGCATCATTCATGCTGTAATTTGAGGTAAAGGCATATTTTCTGGGATCTAATTCACCATTGGTCAAAGATAGCATTCTTTTTATAATATTGGCTGAGTTAAATACTTCAAAATCTATACCATTCAGTATCCCGTGGAAGGGTTTTATATTACTTTGTTCCCTTATAAACTCAATAGATTTTATTTCTTCTGCATGAGTTGGACTTACGGTGTTAAAAGCATCGCTAAAATAAATTCCCAAATCCAAAAAGGACATTACTAATCCTTTATATTCTTTTATTGGTCCTTTAAATGCCTCGTTGTGTATTGTAATGGTGGTTGGTAAATCCAGTTTTTCATGGCATTTTGCTATTGCAAGACCACAAGGCCAATCATGACCTGAAACACAATCTACATTGTCAAATTTGTCCAGATACGCCACAACCAAATCCGCAAATAATTCATATTTTAATGGATCCCATGTGTCTAATTTATTGAAGTTTTTATTACTGAATGCAATTATATCTACACCAGTAAGGGGGTGTTTTGTTTTTATAACTTCAAATTTAAAATTTGTTCCTTGATATTTTATATCCAATGTAGTTATTTTTTCATGAAGGAAATTTGAGATTTTATTGTGATGGTCGTAGGTTATAACTACCACTTCATTTCCCCTGCATTTTAAAAATTTTGGTAAATCCTGCATTACATCTCCTAAACCCCCAACAGATGTTAAAGGTGCTATGGTTGGTGTTAATATTGCCACTTTCAAAAATATCACCTACAATTTTATTAAATGGCATTGCAATATAATGTTATTAGTTATATATTGAAGTGTAATGATATAAAAATATATCGCTATACCTCACGAATACTTAAAATTTAATAATATTTTTATATAATATAGGAATAATAAAAAAATATTAAAAAATAAAAAAATTAAAAACTTTTTAGTGATAGTATGAAAATAGCCATGATAACTTGGGAATATCCACCAATTATGGTAGGAGGATTGTCAGTTCATTGTAAGGGTCTTGCTGAGGCACTTGTTAGGGCAGGCCATAGTGTCGATGTAATTACTGTGGGATATAATTTACCAGAATATGAAAACATAAATGGGGTAAATATATACCGTGTAAAACCAATTGGACATAGTCATTTTCTAACATGGGCTAATTTCATGGCACATTTTATGGAAAAAAAATTAGGTTCATTGGGTGTAAATAACTACGATGTAATACATTGCCATGATTGGATGACCCATTTTGTGGGCAGCAGTATAAAACATCTTTTTAACAAACCATATATCCACTCCATTCATAGCACAGAAAAGGGAAGATGCGGTGGGATTTATTCAGAAGATTCAAGGGCTATAAATGATATAGAATGGTGGAGCACCTATGAATCCCATGCAGTTATTACAGTTAGTAATTCAATAAAGGAAGAGATATGCTCAATGTTCAATACCCCTTGGGATAAAGTGAATGTTATATATAATGGAATAAACCCTGGGGAGTTTGATATACCAATGAGCGATAATGAAAAAAATGAGTTTAAAACTCATATTGGAGTTCAGCCCCATGAAAAAATGATATTGTTTGTTGGAAGATTGGTATATCAAAAAGGGGTGGAATATTTAATAAGGGCAACTCCTAAGATTTTAGAACAGCACCCTGATTCAAAGATAGTAATAGCAGGTTCAGGAGATATGAGGGGATATTTAGAAAATTTGGCATTCCAACTTGGATGTAGGGATAAAATAATATTTTTGGGATTTGTTGGGGGAGATATGTTGAAAAAACTTTTTAAATCTGCTGATATAACTGTAATTCCGTCAGTTTATGAACCATTTGGGATTGTAGCACTTGAATCTATGGCAGCGGGAACTCCTGTGGTTGCAAGTGGAGTTGGGGGTTTAAAGGAAATTATAAAGCATGAGTATAATGGAGTTATTGCATATCCAAAAAATCCAGATTCTATTGCATGGGGTGTTAATAGGATTCTTTCAGATTGGGGATTTAGAGAATGGATTGTAAATAATGCAAAACACGATGTATATACAAAATACAGTTGGGATAGCATAGCAAACAACACACTTGAAGTATATAATAGAGTGATAGATTCCATATATAAATAAAAATATATATTAATAAATATATAATAAATTAAATAACGGCAATGAGGTGGGTATATGAAAGATATGTGGTTAAAGATAGGAGAAGCTGCTGGTAAAATTTATCATTTGTTGGAAGAGGATGAAAAAAATATTACAAAATTAAAAGAATCTCTTAAAAGTGAAGGTTATAATGAAACTATTGTTATTATGGCAATAGGCTGGCTTGCAAGGGAGGATAAGGTAAATATAATAAAAGATGGAAGAAAGTGGATAATAAGATTAAAATAAAATCTATATTTTATCTAAATTTGTTATTATATTAATTATTATAGTTTCATTGATATCCTTATTATTTTTTTAAATTTTTGAAGTGATAAATATGGTAGGAATTGTAGGTAATGGAAAATCTCTTGCGAAATTAGATGATATGGGCTCTATTGAATATATATTTTTTCCACATTTGGGCTTTGAAAAACATATATTTGACTCTGCATTTGCAATATATTGCGATGATGAACTAAAATGGCATTGGGATTATTCGTGGAATATAAATCAGGGGTATTTAAAAGACGCGAATATTTTAAAAACCACATATGAAGATGAAAAGTTTTTAGTATATTCTATGGATTATATAGCCATATCTCACGACATTTTAACTAAAAAGATATCCATTACAAATAAAACGGAAGAAAAAAAGTGTTTAAAATTATTTTTTTATGAAAATTTAAGGATGGGGGAATATCCAAAAGAAAACACTTTAAAATTTTTAAAGAATGATAACTGTTTAATCAAATACGATGAAAAATATGTCTGTTGTATAGGGAGCAGTAAAAATGTATCCTCATATCAATGTGGATTAAGGTCCTCTGAAAGTAGTGCATATAACGACATTGAAAATGGTATTTTGAAGGAAAGAGATACTGCCAAAGGATTAATTACAGATAGTGCGTTATGTTGGGAGATTGAATTAAATCCATTTCAAAAAATAGATATCCCAATATACATAATTATGAAAGAATACAAAAATTACCACAGTATCATGGATATAATAAATATATTAAAAATAGCTGTTAAAAATAGTAAGGATATATATAACCTTTCTTTGAGGTATTGGAAAAATCTCATTCAAGATACAGTTATCAATTTACCTATAATGAATACGGATGATGAGGATAGATTAAATAGAGAGAAATATATGGATATTTGCAAAAGATCTTTACTTACAATATTCATGCTATGCAATTACGAAGGTGGCATAATAGCTTCACCATCATTATATCCTGATTATAGATATGTGTGGAACAGGGATGCAAGTTATATGTCTGTGGCATTGGATTTATGTGGGTTATCTCCTATAAGTGAAAAATACTTTAATTGGTGCAAAAAAACCCAAAATAGTGATGGTTCATGGCTTCAAAATTATTACATTGATGGAAGACCTAGATTAACTGCAATGCAAAATGATCAAGTGGGCACTACAATTTGGGCAACTCTGGTTCATTATAGAATTACCAACAACAATCTATTCTTAAAAAGACATTGGAATATGATTAAAAATGCTGCAAATTATTTAGTTAATACTGTGGAACCATTATCTCCATGTTATGACTTGTGGGAAGAAAAATATGGAGTATTTTCATATACCCTTGGAGCTATATATGGTGGCTTAAAATCTGCCTGCGATATTGCAGATATTTTGGAAAAGGAATGTGATTACAAACTAACTATGGAGGATAGAAAATACTTTGGGAAGTGGGTTTCTGCAATAAATTTGTTAAAAGATAATGTCAATAATCTATATTTAAAAGAAGAAAATAGGTTTGCAAAATCCATAAATCCACTGGATAAAACAATCGATACAAGTATATTGGGATTAAGTTTTCCCTATGATTTAGTTCCAGCAGACGACCCAAGAATGATATTTACGGCATTACAAATTGAAAATGCATTTAACTATAAAATTGGGGGGATTGGGCGATATCCCGAAGATGTATATTTTGGAGGAAATCCTTGGATAATAACGACATTATGGTTATATATGTATTACAAGAGGCTTATTAAATTATTATCATCAAAGGAAGGATTAAAAGAATTAAATTATAAAAATATAAAATTATCAACAAATAAAAATGATGAAAATGGAAAATCTATTCAATCTATTATCCATCAATGCATAAATGAGGATATACCTCTTACGGAGGACATTAAAAAAAATATTATTGAACATTGTATTAAAAAATGCGATGAATTGTTTAATTGGGCATTAAAGCACCAATATAACGGCCTATATCCAGAACAAATTCATAGAGATATTGAAGTTCCTCTATCTGCAATTCCTCTTGGGTGGTCTCATGCCGCTGTTATAATGGCAATTCATAGTAGTAATCACGATATATTAATTCCATAACATAAATGGAACATTTATATTTTAAAAATAAAAGTAAATAAAAAAATAAGGTAGATAATATGTTAATTTCATTTAATTTTGAGGTTCATCAACCCCATAGATTAAAAAAAGCAGTAGATATAAACAGTAATGATATATGGAATAGATATATAGATGTTGAATTAAATAAGGAGGTATTTAACAGAGTAGCAAATAAATGTTATATTCCTACGAATAGAATAATTTTAGAGTTAATAGATGAATATGATATTAAAGTGGCATATAGCATTACAGGGGTGTTTCTTGAACAAGCCATGGAATTTAACGATGAAGTTTTGGATTTATTTAAAGATCTCGTAAAAACTGGAAATGTAGAACTTATTGGAGAAACATATCATCATTCGCTTTCAAGTTTATTTGAAAATCACGACGAATTTAAGGAGGATATTGTAGAACATAAAAAAATTATCAAAGAATTATTTGGATACAGAACAGAAGTTTTTAGAAATACCGAATTAATATATCACAATAAAATAGCTGAAACTGTCAAGAAAATGGGGTTTAAAGGCATATTTACTGAGGGTGCAGATAGAATTCTTAGTTGGAGGTCTCCAAATTATTTATATAAAGCTTTATGTGGGTTGAATGTCCTTTTAAGGAACTATAAATTAAGTGATGATATTGGGTTTAGATTTTCATGCCCTGACTGGGAGGAGTATCCCTTAACTGCTGATAAATATGCTTCATGGCTTGCGAATTCCCCTGGTGATTGTATAAATATATATGTTGATTATGAAACATTTGGAGAGCATCAATGGAAAGAAACTGGGATTTTTGAATTTTTAAAACATCTTCCTGAGGAAATTGAAAAATATCCAAATATCGAATATGCAAAACCTTCCGAAATAATCGACAGATGCATACCAAAAGGAGATATAGATGTTTTTGAGTTTTCTACATTATCGTGGGCAGATTCTGAAAGAGATGTAAGTGCATGGTTAGGCAATAGAATGCAAAAATTGTCCTTTGAGAGATTGAAGGGTGTTAGGCAATATCTTGGAAAATATATATCGTCAAAACATGAAAAACATCTTAATGAATCTAAGTCCTTAACTCCAAATTTTCAAGGAAAAATATTGGAATATATTATATATAAAAATCTTCAAACAAGCGATAATTTTTACTACCAATGCACAAAGGAATTTAACGATATGGATGTGCATTCTTATTTTAGTCATTTTGAAACTCCTTATGATGCCTATGCGGCTTATATGGATGTTCTTTATGATTTCAAAAACCATCTGATTTTAAGCCAACTATTGAATAAATACATTGAAAAAATTGAAAGTTTAAATTTGGAGATAAAGTCGTTAAAAGAGAGGGATATGGATAACCAAAATAACCATTATCAAAAAGAAGAGGAATTAAATTATGAGGTAGAGAATTTAAAAAATGAATTAAAATCCTTGAAAATTGAACTAATTAATAAAGACAAAGATATTCAAAAGCTAAAAAATGAAAATAGTAAATTGATTAAAGAAATTGTAATGCTAAATTCAAAAATTCCGAATAAATTAAAGAGAAAAAATCATGAAAATTTAAAAGATATAGATAGTAAGAAAAAAGAAAAAGAAATAAATCATAATCTTGATGAATTTATAATTGGTTCATAGTTGCATATTTAATTTTTTAAAGGGATTAATATGGATGAAGAATTTAAAAAAAATCTTAAAAAATTTAAAAAAATGGCAAAATTGAAAGATTATATTAAAAAACCACAGGTTATTATAGTGGGACGTTCCAATGTTGGAAAATCCACACTTGTAAGGTTAATTACCAATAAAAATGTTAGAGTAGGTAAAAAACCTGGTGTAACCTTAAAAATAAATAAATATGATATGGGAAATTATATATTGGTAGATTTACCTGGATTTGGTTTTATGACTGGTATTGATAAAAAGGTTCAGGATAAAATAAAAGATAAAATTGTAAAATATATAGAAGACAATGCTGAAAAAATTGCCTGTTCAATAATATTGATAGATGCAAAGGCATTTCCTGAAATAGTTGATAGATGGGACAAACGGGATGAAATACCAATAGACATAGAAATGTTTGATTTTTTAAATGAATTAGAATTGAATCCCCTGATTTTAGTAAATAAAATGGATAAAATAAAAAAGAATTTATGGGATAGGCATCTCGATAACATAGTTGAATTATTCGGTTATCCTGCACCTTGGAGACAGTGGCTTGATATCGTGGTTGTGGGCAGTTTAAAAAATATAATAGGATTAAAAAATATCACTTACAAAATAAACAATTATGTGGAATTATATTACAAAAATTATTAAAATTAAATAAATATGGTTATTATGCTAAAAGAACTAATAAATAAGATAATTTGGCATCCAAATTACAATCCAAAAGATTATGAAATAGTTTATTTGCATAGGATTGGTAATAACGAAAAAAGGAACAAAGACCAATCCATTCTTAAAGCTATTACTGTGGATAAAATATTGATAGAGGACTCATTTATAATTTATGAAGTAAATAATCGCACAATACATATTCCATTTCATAGAATTTTAGAGGTAAGAAATAAAAAAACTGGGAAGGTATTATATAATAAAAAGCAAAAAAGATAAAATTAACATTTAAAAATAAAAAAGGTATCTATATGGTAAAGGTAGAGGAATACATGACGAAAAATGTGGATTATGTCAGTCCAGAGGATAGAGTAAAGGATGTAATAAAGCTTATCAAAAAAACATCCCATGATACATTTCCTGTGGTATCAGATGGTAAGTTAGTTGGTATTGTTTCAGTTCATGATTTAATTGATAGGGACGAGAATGAAAAAATAAAGAATCTCATGATTAGAAGAGAAAATATGATTGTTACCAGACCTGATACAGATGTTAGAGATGTTGGAAGAATCATGTTTAGAACGGGATTTTCAAAACTTCCAGTTGTAGATGAAAATAACAATCTACTTGGTATTATGACAAACACCGATGTAATAAGGTCCCAAATAGAAAAAACCACTCCAACAAAATTGAATAAAATAATAAAAACTTATAAAAATTTAGGTTATGATGTCAAGTTAAAAAAGGGTGTGGTGCCTGTTGAAAAAATTAAACCAACTCAGTCCAAAATATATGAGGATGAGTTGTTTGGAAGGATTTATGAATTAAAACGTGGTTTGGCAGAACCCATAATAGTTATTAAAACAAAAAAAGGAGATTATTACATATTAATTGACGGACACCACAGAGCAGTGGCATGTTATCTATCAAAAATACCAGAATTGGATGCGTATATAATTGAAATAGACACGGATAAGCCATTAGGTATAGAAAAAACTGCTGAAAAACAGGGTTTAAAAACACTGGCTGATATTAAGATAGTAGATGAAGACAAAAATAATTCATGTGAGATATATGAGCTCGGCTCTAAGATAGCACATTTGCATTAGAAGGATTTTTTGGAATAAGTTAAAAAATAAATATTAATAAATAATAAACCTATAATTTATAATTTTTATTGTATTTATAGAATATCCTGCAAGTTCCTTCCTCAGAAACCATACAGCTTCCAATAGGATTTAATGGATTGCATGGATTTCCAAATAATTTACAATCAGTTGGTAATTTTTCCCCTCTTAGTATTTCACTACATATACAACCTTTAACTATTTTCTCCTCTATTTCTGGGATATCCTCATGCTCAAATATGTCGAATTTTTTATATTTTTCCCTAAGTTTCAAGCCACCTTCTTTTATAACTGGAAAACCTCTCCAAGCAACATCAGCAGGTTCAAATACTTCGTTTATCATTTTTTGAGCCACAATATTTCCTTCGTCCCTTACAGCTCTTTTATACTCGTTTTCAACCTTTGGATTGTTATATACTATCTGCTTCAAAATCATGGCAATTGACACCAAAACATCGATAGGTTCAAATCCTGCTACAACCATAGGAACCCCATATTTTTCACAAGGTTCATAATATGGTTTTAAACCCGTAATTGTTGAAACATGCCCCGGACATATAAATCCATTTATATTTGTTTTTCCCTCACTAAGTAAAAAATCCATAACTGGTGGAGTTTGCCTATGGCAGTTTAATATATAGAAGTTTGAATCATTTTTACCACTTAATTTATTGTTAAGATGTATGAGTTCCGCGGCTGTTGTTGGTGCCGTGGTTTCAAAGCCTATTGCCACAAATACAACTTTTTCCTTATTGTTTTCCTTCTGCTCTTTTGCAAGTTTTACGGCATCTCCTATTCCATATACAATCCTTACATCAGCCCCTTCTGATTGAAGTTGCATCAATGATTTTTTACTTCCTGGAACCCTATACATGTCCCCCAATGTGGTTATTGTATATCCATTTTCAGCCAAATAAATTGCCGTATCTATTTCTTTTTGGGTGGTGACGCATACTGGACATCCAGGACCAGGAATAACCGTGATATTTTCAGGAAGAACATCCCTTATTCCATATTTACAGATGGTATGTTCATGAGAGCCGCAGACATGCATTATCTTTACATTATCATCTATTTCATCTGACAGTTTTTTAATTGTATCTATTGATTTTTTTATCAAAGTTTTGTCGTTGATGTTTATTGTCATAATATCCCTACTATTTAAATAATATTAAGATAATATTTTATAAAAATAAAATGTTTACCATATATAATTTTATTTGAAAATTATTATAATAAAATATAAGGTGAAAATATGTTCCCAGGAAGGTTGAATCCAAGAATGTTAAAACAAATGCAGAAAATGATGAAAGATTTTGGAATGGATGCTGAGGATTTAAAAGCAGTTAAAGTAACAATCGAGTTAGAGGACAAAATACTTGTGTTTGAAAAGCCAAAGGTTCAAGTAATGGATATGATGGGAACTAAAACATACTCCATAACGGGAAAGGCTAAAAAGGTTAAGAAAGAAACAGAAGAAAAACCAGAAGAGAAAATAAAAGATGAAGAGGTTAAATTAGATATCACCGATGAAGATATTGAAATGGTAATGGACCAATGTAATGTTTCAAAGGAAGATGCCATAAAAGCACTGGAAGAATGCAACGGAGATATAGCTGAGGCAATTTTAAAACTAAGTGAATAAAGTTATTAAGATTTTAATTTTATACTATAAAAATATTAAAACTTATATTTTTTACATTTTAACTTATTCCGCAAGAAGTTCCATTTACCGAAAGGTTTTCGTTTAACCCTTCCGTAAGGGGGGGTAATTCACATAAAAATATTATTGAAAACTTTTTTATAATATAATATAAATATACTCCATATATTCAAAAAACCTAAATTTGTGATACAATGGATAATGAAAAAAAGATGTCTAAATTTGCACATATAACCAAGGTCCATCCCTGTTATAATGAAAAATTACACGATAAAATAGGAAGGGTGCATTTACCTGTGGCACCGAAATGTAATATAGCATGTAGGTTTTGTAGGAGAAGTATAGGGGAGGAATGCTGTGAAAATAGACCGGGTGTAGCTCATCATATAATGAAGCCAGAAGAGGTTGAAAATTACTTAAAGGATTTAATTAAAAAGATGCCAAATTTAAAAGTTGCAGGAATAGCAGGTCCAGGAGATAGTTTATTCAATAAAGAAACCTTTGAAACATTGGAAATAATCGATGAAAAATTTCCAAATTTAATAAAGTGTTTATCAACCAATGGTCTTTTACTCCCAAAATACGCAAAAAAACTTGCAGACCTAAATGTAAAAACATTAACTGTAACTGTAAATGCAGTTAAACCCGAAATACTTAAAAACATTGTAGACTGGGTTTATTACGAAGGGAAGGTATATAGAGGAGAAGATGGAGCAAGGATACTTATAAAGAATCAAACCGAAGGTATTAAGAAAGCCTATGATTTAGGTCTAATTATTAAAATAAATACTGTGTTAATACCAGAAATAAATATGGAACATGTTGTTGAGATTGCAAAAACATTCAAAGATACAGCATACCTTCAAAATATCATACCACTTATACCAATGTATAAAATGGAAAATCTTAGAAGACCAACATGCGATGAAATAAGTAGAGTTAGGGATGAATGTGAGGAGTATTTGCCCCAATTCAGAGCTTGCCAGCAGTGTAGGGCAGACGCAGCAGGATTACTATCTGAGAAAAAACACTTAGAAGGTAAGGGAAAAGAATTAAATATATATGATTTAAAACATTTCTCCCATTAATTAATATTTATCAAAAATTATCATAAATACGGTTTGGTGTTAATATGGAAAGAGCAGTTATAACAGTTACTGGAAAAGATAGAACAGGAATAGTGGCAAAAATAGCAAATGCACTTGCAGAAAATGATGTAAATATTTTGGATATAAGACAGTCCATTATGGATGGTTTATTTACAATGATTATGCTTGTAGATATTTCGAAATCAAAAAAGGATTTTGAAGTATTAAGTCAAGAATTGGAAAATATTGGAGAAGAGATTGGTGTTAAAGTGATAATTCAACACGAAGATATATTTAAATATATGCATAGAATTTAATTATTTTTTTCCAAATCTTCTTTTAATTCCAAAGCTTTTTTAATCCATTCTTCTGTAAATGGTTTTTCTGATGCCAACATAACCATGCTTTTTCCATAGAAGGTTTTTCTAATTCTCATACCTTCGGGGAATACTCTATTCATAAAGTCAAGAACCTTTAATATAAAATCTTCTTTTGCATCGTGTATTACTTCATCCATATCTATTGGAGTATCGGTTATTATTTCAAATCTTGAAGGTTGGTCAATGATATTTATCTTATTAAATAATTGAGGAGCATAGGTTTCATCCTCTATTTTTAGTTTAGTTATTATTCTACCATTCTCTGTTTTTGACTCTTCCACAGATACAACATCTCTAACTTTAATAGGTTTTGATGTGGATTTTGGAAGAACGCCAATAATAAAAAATGGTTCTTTCTCTCTGCAAATCATTCTCACTTCAATCAATGATTTTCCAAGTATTAAATCTTCAAGAGAGGTTTGAATAATCTTATCATATATTTCTTTTCCAGCTTTGTCTTCACAATCAACATATATCTTAGCCATATTATCCCTCCGTTTTGATGAAATTATTACTTTAAAATTATTTATAAGTTCCTTTAATATATGTAATTAAATATATGGATATTATATATAAAAAAATAAAATAAAAATAATTAAATATAATTGTTAATATTTAAAGAATTTAAATTCAAAAGTATTTTTTTAAATGGCGTAGTTAATTTGGTTTTTAGCAAGTTCATGTTAATATTTATTTCAATAGGCTTAAACTCATAATCAAATTTGTAAGAGTTATAAACCATAATTTTATCCCCTACTTTAACATCCTCAGTTAAAGGCAGTGGTATTTCTAAAATATTTCCACCGAGTTCGATAATTGGAATCTTACAACTGCATTTGTAAGTAAATCCTTTAATGGTTCCAACCTCGCCGTAGCACATAATATCACCCAACAGCATATTTAAGTTATTTATTGTTATTTACCGTCTATTGACACCAATAGGTTTGCAATATCATTTATTATAGTTAAAGCACCGTTGTATCCAATCATCGCCTTTTTAGTGTGTCCATATCTGTCAATTACAGGAAATCCCACCTTTAATAGGGGAATATCCAAAGCATCAGCCACATATTTTCCCCTATAATCTCCTATCAATAAATCAACAGGATGAGACTTTAAAAAATTCTGGAGTTCATAAAGGTCACCCCCCTCAACTATTGCTATATTTTTATCGTTATGTTTTGCAATGCTATTTATTTTTTTCGTAAAGTATTTGGTATTGGTATTTGAAAGCACAGCTACAACATCCATACCTACTTCGTAGGCAAAATCCACAAGAGCTATTACTTTATCAGGGTCTCCATATATGGCAACCTTTTTATTTCTAACAATATGGTTTGTATCTACCATGGCATCCAATGCATATCCCCTATCATCCCATAATTCATCAGGTATCTCTTTACCAGATATTTTTGATAAAGTCTTTATGAGGTTATCGGTATTTTCTATACCTATTGGAAATTTTAAATTGTAAGATTCAACACCAAATTTTTTTAAGTATTTTGCTCCATCTATCCCTTCCATTCCAAATGATATTGTGGCTTTTGAATTTATAGAATTTTTAATATTATCCACCGTTGTATCGCACTTTGGATATTCCTCCTTAGGCAATCTCAAAGGTCTATCCATTGATTTAATATCCATCAATAAGTTATACATAATATCCAATGTTTTAAATATATGTTCAAGCTCTCGGACATCTCCTGGATTTACAACTCCATGAATTATATTTATTACTTCGTTTTTAGTTGTTTTGGTGGTTTTAGTTTTATTCTTTTTACTACTACTGTTCTTTTCTAAAATGCCCTCAATAATACTTTTTACTGCATTGTTGTATCCATCGATATGGGTTCCAATATATGAGGGAGTGTTAACAGCCATTATATTTTTGTTAACATATCTTTTTTTAACCTCTGATTTTACATCCTCTCCTATGGTTTCACTAAGTCCTGTTGTTAATACAACTATCAATTCTGGATTTTTACTGAGTTCTATATTTTCAACTGCTTTTACAATGTTATCTATACCACCACATATAGCATTTGATTCATAAAATCCTGTTGTGGCTATTTCAAGGGGCTCTTTAAAATGCTCTACAAGGATATGCTTTACATAATTTGCACATCCAAGGGAGCCATGCACAAGTGGAATGGTTTTATATATTCCAAGGGATGCAAATACTCCGCCCATGAGCTGATTCATATAAGGGGGATTTATTGTAATAGATTTTTTTAAATCTACATTTGATTGCATGGCTGATTTGTTGGTTACGTTGTTAGTTATATCGGCTGTTTTTATGATAGTTCCACCCCATTTATCTTATCAATCTCCATATTTTCGAATTTATGGCTCCATAGACATCTTCTGCAAAGTTAATAAATCCATCAAATCCAACATACACCGTGCTCGGAGCCCTACCATTTATGTATGGAATGCCCATTTTATGAACCAATTCTTTAGTTTTACTGTCGGATATAAACACATCTGGTTTGCATTCCATCAGTGCCTCTTCCAATTCATAGGTATTTGGATTATCTATGATTATGGCACCTTTTGGAAGTTTCTTTATAATATCTTCGTAATTCTCTTTATTTGCGAAGTATGTGGCAACTCCAACCACCTCCATTCCGAGCTCATCCATTATTGGACCCATATAGTTGAGAACTCTCTGAGCTCCATGGCATAAAAATACCTTTTTACCATTTAATTCTTTTTTGTAGAAATTAAGTTTTTCTTCGTTCTTTTTTAAATAATAATCCTTTGTTTCTTTTATTTTCTCTTTATCAATGTCCAATATTTTTCCAATATTTTCCAATTCATTACAGCAGTTTTTTATACCAAAGAAATTTGAAACAATGTATGGAACCTCATATACATTTCTCATCATTTTGGCAAATTGTATAGAGCTCTTCATACAATGGACAATATTTAATTTTGCATTATCCATAACCCTTATTTTATCTATTGTGGCATTTCCTGTAAATGAGCATAAAACCCTTATTCCCATTTTATTCAGCATCTCTTCTATTGCATTGGAACTTTTTACGCTGAAATCTCCTATTATATTTACATCATATGGTGTAGGATTATTCAATTTTTTTGTAGCCACCAATTCAAATAACTTTTTATTTGCTATCATATGACCTTTATTTTGAGTTTTTCCTTTAAATCCTGCACATTTAAAGGCAAGAACTGGTATATCCACTTTTGATTTTTTTAAAGTCTCGTTTGCCTTTTTTACCACAGCATCTATGTCATCTCCAATTAATGCTGGAAGGCAGGTTTCATAAACAAATATGGCGTCAGGTTTAAATTCATTGGCAACTTTTAGTATTGCATTGTATAATTTTTTTCACCGCCAAATATTACATCCTCTTCCTTTATATCTGTTGTAAAGCAATACGAATATGTTGAAGGCCTATAATCCCATGAGTAATATGCACAACCAACGTGGGAGTGAATAATATGGACCACATTTTTAATATGGCTGTTAATGATAATTCTTGAACCGTGGAATGTGCATGACCTCTCTGAAAAATCCCCTGGTTGTGTGGGTTCTTCACAGGCAGGCACTATATTGTCATTGCACTTAACGATACAATGACCTATCCTGTCCTTTCTACCTCCAATTTGATTTAATATTTCTGTGTCCATATTATTCACCATTAAATTTATTAAATTTATAATCTTTTTAAATTTTATTTTTAATTTATAAAATAAAGTAAAATTAAAATAAATAAAAATTTTTAATACTTATATCCAATCTATACCTTTTGAAACACATATTTCTTTTAATTCCGAAATTAAATCCTCAGATAATCCATATTTTTTAAGTTCTTCGAGATTTGGTATATCGTCGGGCCTTTCAAAACTACCTCCAAATTCATCACATACATATTTTGCAACTAGAATAGGAACTCCTTTTATATTGGTAATTTGAACAAACAAATCACCATTACTTGGCTTACCTTCCTTACCTATGTTAAAGGTAATATATGTAAATTCATTGTCATTGTTTAATTTTTTCCCGTATTTATCGTAGTATCCAGTTCTCACAATTTTCACCTCTGGCATTTTATCACCCTTTACTGCTGCACTTCATCCCATGGGATTTTTGTATCCAATATTGTATTTACAATTTCATCAAAGAACCTTAGACTACCCATATATCCCATGATAGGCCATCTTGCATAACCTACTCTATCATATACTGGAAATCCAGTCCTAACAAGTCCAATTCCCATATCCCTTGCTATTGTAACTCCTCCTCTTGGATGACCTATAAGTAAATCTACATTCTTTTCTTTTACAGATTTTTCAAAATCCCAAAGATCTGAGAATTGAACTTCTATATTTATACCATATTCTTTTGCAATTTTTTCCATTTCCTTCTTGTAAATTCTTGAAGGTGTTTGAGTATTAACTACTACGGGTTTCATACCTATTTCACAGCAGAATCTTGTAATAGCAATTACTTGGTCAGGGTCTCCAAATATACCAACCTTTTTATCCATCGTATAATGAACTGTATCGGCAATAGCATCCAATAATTTACCCCTTTCATCCAGAAGCTCATCAGGTATCCCTTTACCTGTAATTTTTGCAACATTTATAAGGAAATCATCGGTATTTTTAATTCCTATTGGCACCCCATAGAAATCGGGTATTTTAAATTTCCTTTTTAATAGTAGGGCTCCTGCTCCACCTGCGGATTGACAGAATGCAAATGTTGCCTTACCATTTCCAGCATCTATAAATTCTTCAATTTTAGTTCCAGCAGTTGGGTAATAGAGTATTTCTTCAAGAGGATACCTTAAAGGTTTGTAAAGATTTTCACTAATGTCAAACAATATTGAGAAATCTTCACCTTCATCCAATCCCATAATTTTAAGCATTCTTTTTATTTCCAATATATCTCCTGGGTTGGTTCCAAATCCTGGAATTATATTTATTTTTTTAGGTTCTACCTCTGGGTTTTTTTTGGCGAAATACATTAAAAATGCCTTTGAGGCATTGTCATAACCTGTGGCATGACTTCCTACATAAGATGGACAATGGATAGGAACCACAGGCAATTCAGCCTTTTCCTCTCCGAGTTCTTTTGCAATATTTTTTTTCGCAGCTCTAATAAATGATTCAATATCATCTCCTATGGTTTCTGATGAACAGGTTGTAATTACAGATATTATTTTTGGATCGTATCTTGCTACAAGATTTGTCAATCCATCAACGAGATTTTTCATACCACCATAAACAGCAGCGTGCTCGTGAAATGATGCTGATGCAATGGGTGCAGGTTCTCTAAAATGCCTTGCAAACTGATATCTTGCATAGGTTGTGCAACCCTGTCCTCCTTGAATAAATGGAATTGCTTCACAAACTCCCAGTGTTGCCCACATAGCTCCAATTGGCTGACATATTTTGTTTGGATTTATTGTTCCTTTTCTGGTTTTTTTAACATAATTTATCCCACCACAATTATTAGTTTCAGTATCACTCATTGTTTCACCTTATACTCTTCAAATTTAGCCTCTTTTTCTTGGATTGTACTCCAGACTGGGTGGCAAACAGCTTTATAAATATCCCTTGCAAAATTCACGAATCCTCTAAATCCTGCATAAGGCCCTTCTTCATAACTGTGTGAATTTATTGTAGGTATTCCAAATTTTCTAAACAAGTACCTTTCTTTCAATCCTACAAGCATAAAATCAGGTTTATATAACTCCGCTGCTTCTTCTAACTCTGGTTCGTTTGGAGCATCTATTACAAGAATATCATTTAAACCTGCTTTTTTA
This sequence comes from Methanothermococcus sp., assembly GCF_015523155.1. Taxonomy (GTDB): domain Archaea; phylum AGJL01; class Methanococci; order Methanococcales; family Methanococcaceae; genus Methanofervidicoccus. The sequence continues at coordinate 28,292 of NZ_WAKW01000012.1, read as the reverse complement.
AAGTTGCTGTTTAATTTTTCATAGTCATCGTCGTGTGAGAATGTACAACAGGCCACTACATATTCCACTCCAAGTTCTTTCATGGCTCTAACCCAGTGCCAAGTTCTTGGACCGCCAACATAAACCATACATTTTTTACCTTCAAGTTTTGATTTATAGAAATCCAATTTTTCTTTTATTGCTGCCAATTCTTCTTCAATTACTTTATCCACTTTTTCCTTTGGAATATCCAATTTTTCGGCTATATTGTATAAAGCCTCTGCTGTTTGATTTATTCCAAAGAATGAAACTCTTGTAAATGGTATATCAAATCCATCTTTAATCATATGGGCAATATATTCAGCAGACCTTTGGCAATGGACAACATTCAACTTCACATCAGGTAGTTTAAATAAATCATTTATTGAAGCATTTCCTGTAAATGTTACCACATTCCTTACTCCAATTCTTTCCAATAAATTGTTAATTACAGCAACATCCCAATCCATGTTGTAGTCTCCAATTAATGCAACATCGTATGGGGTTTTATCCTCTTCTTTTAAACATTTTTCAGGAAATAATTTTCTCTCTTTTTTTAACCATCTGTAAAACATGGTGTTAAATACATGGTGCCCTTTTGACTGAGATACTCCTGCGAATCCAGGACAATTCATTGGAAATACTGGTTTTTTCACATGTTCTTCAACTTTCTTAGCTACTGCATCTATGTTATCTCCAATAAGTGCCGTAGGACAGTTGGTATATATTATCATACCATTAGCTTGTGGAAATTCTTCAAAGGCTTCCATACATGTTTTTTCTAAGGTTTTTTCTCCACCATAAACAATATCTGATTCTTGCATATCCGTAGTCCAACAGTATCTTCTATGCAATTCATTATCGGATAAATTTCTTCTCGTTCCCCATGTGTAAAATGCACAACCAACTGGTCCATGTATCATGTGAATTACATCTTTAATAGGTCCTCCAACCACACCACGAGCTCCTGCAAATGCGCAACCTCTTTCGGTCATATCTCCTGGAACTGTGTTTATATTACATGCCGGGATTATCTTTTCTTCTGGGTCAAATACATAGGTATGTTTCATTCTTTCAGGGATTGGTTTATCACAATCCAGTAATACATAAGGCATTATTTCACCTTTTTATTAATTATTTTTTATATTTTATTTATATTTTATTTTAATTCCCAATTGCTATTTCTCCTGTTTCTCCTGTTCTAATTCTTACGGCTTCTTCTGTTGGTAAAACGAATATTTTTCCATCACCGTGTTTTCCAGTTCTATTAACCTTCATAATTAAGCCAATAACCAATGGGACATCTCCATCCTCAACAACCACAGAAATTAACCTTTTAGGAATGTATTTTAAATATAAACCCATTTTTTCTCCTTCTTTTATTACCTTTTCCATATCCACTACATCTGGCATATTGGCTGCAAAATATCCTTTCTGTTTTCCCCTACCAAAACATTCTGCCATGGTCATTGCAGGAAATCCCACACTGGAAAGGGCATCTATGGTTTTTTTTACATGGTTTGGTCTTATTACTGCTATTATTTCTTTCACACTTTCACCCTTATTATTTAAATTCCCTTTTCTCCTGTTCTAATGGTGTATGCCTCTTCCAAAGGTTGAATAAATATTTTTCCATCTCCAAAATTTCCCGTTAATGCAGAAGACTTAATAACACCTACAACCTCATCCACTTCATCATCATTTATAGCGAGTAATAAAAGTGTTTTAGGTAATTCATCATAGTATATTTCTCCAACCTGTAATCCACCCTGTTTTCCCCTACCTACTACATTTAATTTTGTGAAAGCAGGATATCCAGCTTCTTCAAGAGCATCTACTACATCATCTACTTTTTCAGGCCTAACAATAGCTTTTAATAATTTCATTTTTTCACCCTTTTTTAATTTTAAATTAAATTTTTATTAGATTTAAGATTTTTAAAATTTTAAAGAAATATTTAATATTTAGATAATTTTTAGTCAATTAGTCCGTATTTTACAACTAATTCCTCTAATTCATCCATTGTTAATGGTGTAGGTTTTACAAGTTCATCGTTCTTATTAATGTTTTTGGCAAGCGTTTTATATTCATGAGCCTGATTGCATTCTGGGTCAAATTCTACAACAGTCATCTTGTTAAATTCTGCCTTTTGAACGATATTGTCTCTTGGAACAAAGTGTACCAATTTTGTTCCCAATCTATCAACAAACTCTTCCATCAATTCTTTTTCTCCATCCACATTTCTTGAATTACAGATGATTCCTCCCAACCTTACACCTGACTGTTCAGCGTATTTCAAGATACCTTTCGCAATGTTGTTTGCAGCATACAATGCCATCATCTCTCCCGATGTAACGATATAAATTTCTTGTGCAAGACCATCTCTAAGTGGCATTGCGAATCCACCGCATACAACATCCCCAAGAACATCAAAGAATAAATTGTCTAAATCGTCTGGGTATCCTTCGAGCTCTCTCATCATTTCTACTGCGGTGATAACTCCCCTACCTGCACATCCTACACCAGGTTCTGGACCACCACTTTCTACACACAATATGCCTTTAAATCCTACTTTTCTAACCTTATCCAGTGTTACCCCTTCTTCTCCCTCTTCTCTAAGTACATCCATGACAGTTTCTTGAGGTTTTCCGTGAAGAATCATTCTAGTTGAATCTGCTTTTGGGTCACATCCGTGAATCATTACTTTTCTATCAAAGTAGTATGCCATAGCTGCGGCAGTATTTTGAGTTGTAGTTGATTTCCCTATACCTCCTTTTCCGTAGATTGCTACTTTTTTTGCATTTGGAGCTATTTCGTCAAAACTCATATTACACACCTCTTTTTTGTAGTCACTTACGAAGTAAGTGAGCAACGAAATCACGAAGTGATTTCGTCTAATAGTTTGATTTATTATTTATTAAATTTAGGAAATATAATTCCTATGTTATCATATTCATAAGGAAGTATATTTCCTGTTTCACAACATTCCTTATGGGTTTATCATATATAAAGCTTTTTATTTCAAAAATTTAAATTAACAAATAAAATAGTTTTTAAATTAAAGGAATATATAATATAAAATAAATAAAAATAGAAAATTTTTATGTGATAATTATGGGAAAAAAAGACAAAAGATGGCTCTTACAGAGAAAAAAAGATTTTTATTACAAACTTGCAAAGAAAAACAAATATCGTTCCAGAGCATCATACAAACTTCTTCAATTAAATGAAAAATTCAATATCATAAAAGAGAATAATGTAGTGGTTGATTTAGGATGTGCCCCAGGTGGATGGTTGCAGGCGGCAAGAAATATTGTAGGAGAAGGCGGATTTGTGGCAGGTGTAGATTTACAAGCCGTAAAGCCTTTGAAATATGAAAATGTAGTGGCAATTAAAGGAGATATGACCAAAAAGGAAACAATTGAAAAGCTCGCGGAGCTCATGCCCTCAAAAGCTGATACTGTAATTTGTGATGCTTCCCCTAATATAAGTGGAGTTTGGGAAAGAGACCATGCAAGGTCCATAGAACTAACTACAATAGCACTTATGACTGCCACAAAATTATTAAAAAAGGATGGAAATTTTGTTGTTAAAGTATTTCAAGGTAGTTTATTTAATGACTATATAGCCCTCTTAAAAAATTACTTTAAAAAGGTTCAAACTACGAAGCCAAAGGCTTCAAGAGATGTAAGTGCAGAGGTTTATGTTGTTGGAAAGAAATTTTTAGATAAACCTTTCGATAGGAATTTAAAATCTCCAATATTAAAATTAATTGATTTTAAAGCAATTGACGGGGAAGAAAAAGGAAAAAAAATTAAAATAATCGAAGGTGTTCAGGAAGACGAAGGTCTTATGATAAAAAGAATAAAAGAGCTCCGAAAGGAAAAGAAGGGATAAATCGTTTCTTAATTTGGTGGTCGCATGACTAAAAAGCCGAAAAATTATTTATATAATATTCGATATATAAAATAATACTTACTTTTGCTATTGACTGAAAAGCATCCAATTGCATAATTACCACCAACATATACCATTATGCAAATAGTTATTTTTATAATTATTTAGTTATTTCCAGAGCTCTAACTCTCTTCTTTTAATGTCTTGTCTATGTCTTTCAAGATATTTATACATCTTGGCATGAGAAGAACCTCTTAGAATCATAGATACTGCTTCTTTTGCTATTTGGACAGGTTCATATTCTCCAAGTATGGCAATGGTTTTTCCATAAATAGATATATCCGTATCTGTTAAGTCCTCAATATATCTTCTTGATTTTCCACCACTGCCTATTACTCTTCCTTTAAGTCTCCTAATGGCATTATCTGAATGTGCGTAGTCAGTAATATCAATTATTTCAAGAATATAATCGTCTGAAACTAATTTTAAAGCTTTCTCTGGATTGAATCCTCTTCCAACTGCTCTAACAATGTCTCTCGCTTTCCATGTTGCCAATGGGTCTTTCATCTCTTCTGTGGAATATACTGTAATCTCGCCGTCTTCGTCTATCTCTATCTCTACACCCAATTCTTTCTCGATTTTATTTTTAGTCTCTCCTTTTTTACCAACTAAAACCCCAATTCTATCTTTTGGGATTTTTAAAACTTCGATATTTCCTTCCATATCCATAATCTCACATTTTACATCTTTATAATATTAATTAAAATTTTGATAAAATAACTTAAAAATAATATGAAGTAATTTATAATATATAATACATAATATATAATAAAATATTATTTTATTTATTTTATTTAATTTTAATAGTATTTAGTAGTTATTTGCGAGCTCCTCATCTATTGGTTGGAGCTCCTCTCCTGTGATGTATTTATATAATTTTTTATAATCGCATGCTACTCCTTTTCTTTTAAAGAAATTACAGATATTCTTTATATCTCTAATTAAAAGGGATTTTGATAATGGATGCTGAACAACAACGCCCTGTGAAAAGTCAATATATACCGGTTCGTTATCCTTAACCAATATGTTATATTCTGATAAATCCCCATGAACAAGCTGGGCATCATTATAAAGTGTTTTTAAGTCCTCTCTTATTAATTCATAAAATTTGCTATAATCAACATTGACAGCATCTTTTAATCTTGGTGAAGGAGCTCCTCCATTATCATCACTTATGAGCTCCATAAGAAGTATGTTTTCCCTTCTTAATAATGCCTTAGGGCTATTTACATAGTTATTTGCTCTTTTTAAATTTCTATATTCTTTCTCAACCCATGCATGTATGATTTGTCTTGTAGAGCTCTTCCTTAAATGGAATCTTGGGTCTCCTTGAATATATTTCCACATGGTTTTAAAATCACATGTGGAAACTCTATATACTTTTACAGCAAAATATTTGTTTTCCTTAATTGCTGAAAAAACTATTGATTCCTTTCCAGAGTTGATTATTCCAAGAAATTCATCAACATGCTTTCCATTCAATAATCCGTGAAGTGTTAAAAGAGTTCTATTATCGAACACTCCATCTTCTGTTTTTAAATCTTCTAAAAACCTTTTTTTTCTTTCCACTATTTTTTTCTGATATTCCCTATCTAAAAGTTTTTCGTGTTTTAATCCTGACATATCGTTATTTTTTTTGTTGTTATTGCTATTATTATTACTATTATTATTTTGCTGTTTATTCATCCTATCACAGTTAATACAGCTCTTTTAAGTATCCTTTTTTAGCTAACCAGCTAACCTGTCCTTTTGTGTATCTCCATATTATATCACATTTTTCATCAGACTGAACTTCCCAAGGGACCACTATTACAACATCTCCTTCTCTTACCCATATTTTTCTTTTTAATTTTCCAGGTATTCTACCCATTCTTGTTTTTCCATCCATACATCTTATTCTAACCCTACTGGCTCCTAACATCTGTTCGATTACTCCTAAAATTTCATTTTGGTCTTTTCTTGGGGTTCTAACTCTTGTAGGTTGTTCTGGACTATGATTATGCACGATTTCACCTTCTATTTTATCTTTTATTTTGCTATTTTATTATATTTAATTTAAAATAATATCTTTTTATCGGTGGAGATATTAAGTGGTTATTTATATATATAGTTATTTACAAATTATTATCAAAATGATGGGTGATGTTATGTGTATATTTTGCAAAATAGTGAATAAAGAAATTCCTGCAAAAATAATATATGAGGACGAAAATACTCTGGCGTTTTTAGATATAAATCCAAGAAGTAAGGGACATACCCTTGTGATACCAAAGGAACACTATGAAACATTTGATGAGCTCCCAGAAGAAACTGCTGTAAATCTGACAAAAACTATTAAAAAAGTTGTTGATATATTAAAATCACTCAATCCTGATGGTTATAATATATTAAATAATAATAAACCAATAGCAGGACAGGAAGTCCCTCATGTTCATTTTCATATAATTCCAAGATATAATGATGAAAAAGAAGATGTAATAAAGTTCTCTGAACCTGTAAATGTTGATTTAGACGAAGTTTTAAAGGAATTGGATATAAATAAATAAAATTTAAAATTAATTATTATTCCTTTAAAAATTTAGGAACTGCCAAAAATACGCCCTTATGAACATCTTCGTCATAGTATTTTGTTTCCATATTATTAAGTTTTTCTTTAATTTTTTCAGATGGAACTTCCAATGGATTATATTTCTTTGAAGCTAATGTGAAACTCCAAAATCCACTCGGGTATGTTGGAATGGCATATACCAATGGTTTGATTATGTTAAATCCAGCTTCTTTTAAGTAGGTCTGAATATCTTTTATTAAATCTTTATTAAACAGTGGGCTTTCTGTCTGCTGAACCATCACTCCATCATCTGTTAAACATTTATATACATTTTTATAAAATTCTTTTTCAAATAGTCCTTTTGCAGGTCCAACTGGGTCAGGACAATCCACAATAATTACATCGTATTTTTCCTCGGTTTCAGCAACATACTTTATTCCATCTGTGAATATGGTATTTACCTTTTCATTGTCGATTTCACAGCTCAATGTTGGCATGTATTTTTTACACACCTCAACAACTTTTTCATCGAGCTCTACAAAATCAACCTTTTCAACAGTCTCGTGTTTAACAACTTCCCTAACTGTTCCGCCGTCTCCTCCTCCAATTACCAATACCTTTTTTGGATTTGGGTGTGTAAATAATGCAGGGTGGGATATTAACTCATGGTATATAAATTCGTCCCTTTCTGTTGTTTGATATGTGTTGTCTAATATGAGAGCTCTCCCAAATTCCTCGGTATCCAATATCTGAATCTCCTGATATTCTGAATTTCCAGTATATAATACATCCTTTACTTTTGTGGATAATTTAAGTGCCTTTGTTTGATATTCTGAAAACCATAATTCACATTTCATAATATATCCCTCTCAAAATTATATAAAAAAAATCTAATAAAAATAAAAAAATAGTATAAATATCATAACCTAATCCACAATATTTCCTCTTTTAATGTCAATAACTTCAAAATTATCAGGTTTTAAAAAAGACCTTATTGTTGGAATGGCATCCTCTGGATTCACATGCTCCCCGCAGGTGAATATATCCATTGCAGCATATCCGAGCTCAGGCCATGTGTGTATTGATATATGACTTTCGGCAAGAACGGCAACTCCTGTAACGCCCTGTGGTGAAAATTTATGGGTTTTTACACATATCAAAGTGGCTCCGCAAGAATCAACAGCATCTACGAGCATATTTTCAATACCTATTTGGTCATCTAAGGCCTTGCTCTCGCATCCCCATAACTCTAAAATCAAGTGTTTTCCTAAGTGTTTCAATTATTTTCACCTCCTATTTTATATTTATTAATTATTTAAAATTTAAATTTAAATAAAGTATATAAATCTTATTTAAAATTATTATTTATACCATAGTGCTGCTGCGGCAAATGCACATCCTATGTTTTCTACTGTATGTTCAGAAGCTATTGAAATGATTTTATCGATTTCCCAGCCTCTCATTTCAAATCCTTCCTTAGCCATATTTTTAACTATATCCTCTGCCTCCTTTTTGCCGCAAACTCCTTCGTATTCCATGATAAGTCCACACAATTCTTTATCTTTTGGAATGGCAATACTGACGGCAGCAGCTATTGTTTCTCCTTTTACATCACTTATTTGGTGTCCATATGCTGTTGGAACAAGGGAACCCATTGGAATCTTTGGCAATGGTACAATATCAGCTTTTGGAGGCATGATGCTGCTGATTCTAATTAGATTTAAATTACCTATTCCTGCATCTAAAAGTGCCATGTCAAATGCATTTAATGGATTGTTTGCATCACCAACACCTGCAACAAGTGAAACGGTATTTGGAACTTCGAATGGGGAATGAATAGGACTTCTCATGCTTGAACATCCACAAGTTTTATCACCCATAAAATAAAACACCTCCAATATATTTTTTTGTAAATTCTAATAAATTAAATAAATAATAAAATATTAAAAAATTAATTATTTTTTAAATTTATATTTTAAATTAGTATATTTTTTCACATAGAATAAAATTTTCTCATATATAAAGTATTCGGTTTGGTAAAAAATGAATTATTATTGTGATATTATGAAAATAATGGTAATTACGGGAAAACAAGCGTATCAGAAGGTAAAAAACGCTGTAAAAAAATATGATTTTATAGATGTTCATAAAACAGACATATCAATAGCAGCTTTTTTAACTCCAAATATGATTATTGATGAAATTAAATCATTAGAAAAAGAAAAGAACATAAGATTATCAGAAATTTATGATTTTATACTAGTTACTGGATTAATTAGGCATGATTTAAAAAAAGTGGAAGAAGAAACTGGAATAAAATGTTATAAATCAACGAGAGAAGCGTCGGACATCCCTCTTTTGATAGACAACCTTAAAGATATAACATTATCTACAAAAGATTATGCCGATAACCAAATTATAAAGTTTGTAAAGCAGAAGTCAGAGGAAGAAATAAAAAAAGCAGAGGAAAAGCCAATAGATTGTTCAAAGGGAAATATTAAAATAGGAGCTCTAAAAGTGGGGGATGATTATCCCATGAGAGTTTTAGGGGAGATTGTCCATACCCCATGGTTAAGTGACAAAGAACTGGAAGAAAAGATAATATACTACCTAAACAGTGGTGCAGATATGATTGATTTAGGGATGGTATCCAATGAAGACCATTCCAAAGATTTAAAGAGAATAATAGGCATTGCACGAGATATTACCGATAAGCCCATAAGTGTGGATACCCTTAATACAAAGGAATTGATTGAAGCAATAAATCTTGGAGTAGATATGGTATTAAGTGTTGATGCAGGGAACATTGAGGAGCTCATCCCATATTTAAAAGATGGAAATACAGTAGCGGTAGTTCTCCCAACGAATTACAAAGTAAATTATGTTCCAGAAACAATAGACGATAAAATAAAGAGTTTAGAGGAGAACATAAATAAATTAATTGAAAATGATATAAAAGTCGTTGGAGACCCAATATTAGAGCCGATAAATAACAATGGGTGTAATTTTACAGAAAGTGTGATTGCATGCAAAATATTTAAGGAAAGAAATAATGTTCCAATGTTTTTTGGAATAGGAAATGTTACCGAGTTATTTGATGTAGATAGCAACGGAGCTCATGCAACACTTACTGCAATAGGTTCTGAAATCGGTGCAAATATATTATTTACTCCTGAGGCTTCATCAAAATGTAAATTTTCAATAAAGGAGTTAAAAATTGCTACAAAAATGATGTTTTTAGCAAAAAAAAGAAATTCACTTCCAAAAGATGTTGGATTTGATTTAATCAATTACAAGGATAAGAAATTTGACGAGCTCACCACATATAATAATTATAAAGATATTCCAATAATAATAGCGGAGGAAAATGAAAGGCAGATTTTAGATGAAGGTAGCTTTAAAATTGAATTGGACAGAAAAAATAAATTGATTGTTGCCATTTACTTCGATAGAAGAAAAAACCCAAAATACATTATCAAAGGAAAAACACCAAAAGAAATATATGAAACTGCCATAAGGCACAATCTAATTAAAAAAATAGACCATGCATCGTATTTAGGTAAAGAACTGCAAAAGGCTGAAATTGCTTTGAAGATTGGAAAAAAGTATAATCAGGACTTTAAATTGTTTTATAATGAGTTTTGGAAATAAATGACCCTATTTTATAAATTATAATTTTTTATATGTTCTATCAAATTCCACATAAAATTATCAATTATAAAATTAACAATGCATGAATTACATCAAAACAGTTAAAAATGGCAAACCCTAACCTAAAAAACTAAAAAAAGAATAATTAAATTTATTCTACCAACAACCTTGCGGTTTCTGGTGAATATCTCCATTTTGCAGGTAATACTTTCGTGTTTCTGTAGTATTTTACTAATCTTCTAATTTTTGATTCAATTAATTGTAATCCTCTTCTTGAATGGATATCTCTTGGATTCTGTTCAAGGTGGTTTCTTAAATTAATTGCTCTTTTCATTAAATTTAACAAATCTTCTGGAATTTCAGGATAAACATTGTTTTCCTTCATTATTTGACTTATGCTTTTTCCTGTGATTAATTTTACATCAGGAACCCCATAGGAATCTCTTAAAATTGTTCCTATAAGTGCGGATTGTTTCCCTTCTTTAGCCATTTCTACAATTTTGTTTTCAATTTCCTCAACTGTCAAATTAACCCATTTAGGAGGTTCTGTCCTTAAAGGTTTCTTTGAACCGGAGGAACCTCTTTTTCTTGAATGCAATCTTGCCATAATATCACGCTCATTTATTTATTTTTTCATTCCGATGATTCCCAGTTCAAAGTCATTATGACTTCATCAAAATTATAACAATATATTATATATATTTTATGGTTATTACTTTGGCCTAACTCTTGCAATGGTGATATATCCAGTATGGCCTATCATCCTTGTAGATGGTCGAGCTCCCTTTTCAGTAATTTCAATATTTCTAACAATACACTCAACAGTTTGGATATCTAAAAAGCCATGTTCCTTTAAGGCATCCACACTCTTTTTAGCCTGTTCGATGTATGGAACATATATGGCAATTCGTCCCTTTGCCTTATTTAATGAGTTTTTAGCATGTTCAACAACATTCCATGGGTCAGGCATATCTAAAACTATTACATCCACATCTTTTTCTTCAATACCTTCGGTAATATCTCCGATTTTTTGAATTACATTGTATAATCCGTTATGTTTATCATTATTGGATGTTTCATTTTCATTTTTTTCATTTTCATCTTCTTCTAAACCGATGATTTTTTGATTTTTTTTCACAGCTCCAACAATTTCTAAATTTTTTCTAGCTATCTTTGCAAATTCTGGTCTTTTTTCATAGGTAATTACTTTCCCATTTTTTCCCACAGCATTTGCAAGGTATATTGTCAGAGCTCCTGAACCTGTTCCCGCCTCTACAACAGTTTCACCATCTTCTATTCCACAGTAGGTTAATATCATACCTATGTCCTTTGGTAAAAGTGTTGTCACGCTTCTTCTCATCTTTTTTACAATGTCATAAACTGTTGGTTCAACGATATAAAATGTATGGTTGTTATGTGATGTTATTGCAGTTCCTTCCTCTACATTTTCTAAATCAATTACACCTAAATCATTTCCAAAGTTATTTAAATCCTTTTTTATAAGATATTTTTTTTCTCTTTCATCGATTATGAGTTTTTTAGTCTTCAAAGTTTCACCATGTATTTAATTTTATTTTATGATTTTATATATTTTATATTAGCTTCATTTGTATAGATTTTTTATTTTTATTATTTTTATTAGCTTTATTATTTCTACTGCTTTTATTTTCATCTTCAAATTCATTCAATATGTTTTTGGAAGTTTTCCAACTTTTTCGAGCTATTTCTGGAAGAGCTCCGTGTTCTTTAACATAATTTTTTAAATAATTTATGGTAATTTTATCACTGGGGTATCCACTACCTATCTCGCCGTATATTTTTTTGTAATTGTCAATTATTCTATCTCTAATAACCTTTGCTATGATTGACGCCGCAGAGACGATTTTATATTTATCATCCGCTTTATGTTCGGCTATTATTTTAATGTTTTCATTATATACCACTAATTTAGATTTTATTTGGTTTGAAAATGCCTTTTCATTACTACTACATGCGTCAATGTATATATTTATTTTTTTATTATTATCCACCTTATAGTTTTTATCCTTATAGTCCTTATATTCTTCCTTTAAAACACTGTTTATCAGTTTTGAAAATGCCATCAATTCAATTTTATTTAAATTAGTCTCCTCCATCATTTTGTCTATATCCTTTGCTTCAAGGATTATGCTCTTAACTTCATAATTATTCATAATGATTTTGTAGAGCTCCTCTCTTCTGTTCTTACTCAACCTCTTACTGTCCTTTAATCCCAATTCATCAAATTTTGTTAAGTCTTTTTCAGTAGCTTTAACAAGTGCAACTACCATAGGACCTAAAACTGGACCTCTTCCAGCTTCATCTAACCCAATTATTATTTTATCATCCATGTCATCATCACTATTACGGTTGTTGGTGTTGTTTTTATTATTATACATTTTAAACCTCAATTAAATTAATTAACTTATCATATGAATAATTAAAATAATAATTAAAATAAATCAAATAGATAATAAATGAATAAAAAAATTAATATACTTTAAGATAATATTATAGTTTGCAGTTGATTTGATGATACTGCACCTAGACAATCCCACCTATAAGGCGGTCGTATGGAGTAGCCATCAGGTTTCAATGAACATGCGATTTTCCAATGGTGGGTATATTTTATGTCTTAATTAGTAGTTTATTATTTTATAATTATAATTGATTTTTTATAATGAGTTATTATATTATATACTATTATTACTAAATACATCACTTAAATAGAGGTGAAACTTTGTTAAAAAACATGGACGATTCATTTGATATATACGATATTAAAGCAAGAGAAGTAATCGATTCAAGGGGAAACCCAACAGTAGAGGTTGAGGTTTTAACAGCTGGCGGTGGATACGGTAGTGCAATAGTTCCAAGCGGAGCTTCAACAGGAACCCACGAGGCTGTGGAGCTCAGAGATAAAGACCTAAGGTTTGGAGGAAAGGGGGTATTATTGGCAGTAGATAATGTTAATAGTATTATAAAACCAGAATTAATAGGCTACGATTCAAGAATGCAGAGAGAAATCGATATAATAATGAGAGAGTTGGACAATACAGAAAATAAAGGAAAACTGGGAGCAAATGCAATACTTGCTGTTTCATTGGCAGTTGCAAAGGCAGCAGCAGATACTGCATCATTACCACTTTATAAATACATTGGAGGATGCAACTCATATGTAATGCCTGTTCCAATGATGAATGTTTTAAATGGTGGAGAGCATGCAGGTAATGAGCTCGACTTCCAAGAGTTTATGATTATGCCAATTGGTGCCGACTCAATAGCAGAAGCAATAAGAATGTGTGCGGAAACCTACCATACATTAAAAAAGGTAATCCTAAATAAATACGGAAAAGATGCCATAAATGTTGGGGATGAGGGTGGATTTGCACCGCCAGTAAATGACATTAGAGAAGCATTGGATTTGTTAAATAACGCCGTGAAAAATGCAGGATATGAGGATAAAATTGTATTTGCATTAGATCCTGCCGCAAGTGAATTCTACGATGCAGAAAAAGAAAATTATGTTGTAAAAGGAAATGACATGTCCAGAGATGAGCTCATATCATTGTATAAAGAAATAGTAAATGAATACCCAATAATATCAATTGAAGACCCACTTCATGAAGAGGATTTCGAAGGATTTGCAATAATTACAAAGGAATTAAAAGGTATCCAAATAGTTGGCGATGATATATTTGTTACAAATACCGATAGGTTAAGAAGAGGCATTGAAATTGGTGCAGGAAATGCCTTACTATTAAAGGTAAATCAGATAGGTACATTATCAGAATCAATAGATGCGGCAAATCTTGCATTTAGGAACGGATATGGTGTTGTAGTATCCCATAGAAGTGGTGAATCAGAAGACACAACAATAGCTGATTTATCAGTTGCACTTAACACAGGACAAATAAAAACAGGAGCTCCTGCAAGGGGTGAAAGAACTGCAAAATATAACCAACTTATAAGAATTGAAGAGGAGCTTGGCTATCCAAAATACGCAGGAAAAGATTTCAGATGTCCTTTTTAAATAAATGATATTATTTTATTTTTTTAATTATTATTTTTTTACTTTTTTATTTTATTTCAAAGTTATTACAATTTTTAGAGTTTTATAAATATTATATCGAATAATTTATATATAATTAAGGACATAAAAGGCACATGATGTAATAAATGGTGATGTTATGGCTACAACCTACGAATTAAAAATATGCGGTAAAACTCAGCATGTGGGATTTAGGGACAGAATCGAAAATTTAGGGCACGCATTAGGTGTTGATGGAATAGTTTATAATTACAAGGATGGAAGCGTTAGAATTTTGGCAAATTTTGATGATGAAGAAATAAAAGAAGCATTTAAAAACAATATTAAACTACTGGGAAAAAAAGATGAGTTAATAGATATAGAAGAGATTGAAGAAAAAGAATTAAACACATTTATTGAATTTCCAAGTGGAATAAATAGGATTTCAGCAGATGATTTATTAGAGCTCAATAAAAAGTTAGATGAAGGAGTTAAATACATTAAAATGATATTCGGAGTTTTGGAAGAAGTTAAAAAAGGACAGGACGAAATAATAAAGGGTCAGAATGAAATAAAAGAAATCCTAAAAAGAATTGAACAAAAACTTTAAGATATAAATGGAGCTCCCACAAAAACGGGAACTTAATAAGAGTGCATATATAAATTTTCAACAATCCTTTTTTAAATAAATCTATTTTTAATTTTTTTAATTTATATCAAACGAAAGATTTTTAAATATTTATTATATATTCTTAAAAAACTATTATTATCATTTTCATTAAAACTTAGTCGTAAATAAAACAGTAATTTTTTAGAGAAACCTTCTATTTTATATTAAAATCCTAAAAAAAGAAAAAGCGTGATTTTATGGAAATAAACCATGATTATAATGTGGAATTGTTTGAAAAAAAAGGATTCATGAGAAAAAAATGTAAAGAATGCGGACAGTATTTTTGGACATTAGACCCTGAGAGAGAAACCTGCGGAGACAGTCCGTGCGATAAATACTCATTCATCGGAGCTCCGATTACCGATAAAAAATACACATATAGCGAGATGGTGAAGGAATTTTTAAACTTCTTTGAGGAAAATGGGCACACGCCAATAAAAAGGTATCCCGTAACTGCGAGAAGATGGAGAAACGATATTCTTTTAACAATTGCATCTATTGCAGTATTTCAGCCATGGGTAACAAAGGGAGTTGTAGAGCCAATTGCAAACCCCCTTGTAATAGCTCAGCCATGTATTAGATTAAACGATATAGACAATGTTGGAAGAACAGGAAGGCACTTAACATGCTTTACAATGGGAGGACACCACGCATTTAATAAAGTGGATGATTTTAAATATTGGACAGATAGAACCGTAGAATTATGCTTTAATTTCATGAAAAAGCTCGGTATAGACGAAAAATCCATAACATTCATAGAGAGCTGGTGGGAAGGTGGAGGAAATGCTGGACCATGCTATGAGGTAATCACCCACGGTGTAGAGCTCGCCACACTTGTGTTTATGCAGTATGAAAAAGTTGGAGATAAATACAGGGAAATGCCTTTAAAAATAGTAGATACTGGATATGGTATAGAGAGGTTTGTGTGGGCATCACAGGGAACACCGACTGTTTATGATGCAATATTTGAAAATATCGTTGAAAAATTAAAGGAAAATTCGGGCATTGACTATATTGAAAATATTGATGATAGGATACTTGCAGAAAGTGCCACGCTTGCTGGGCTTATGGATATAGAAAATGTTGGAGATTTGAGAATTTTAAGGCAGAAGGTTGCTGAAAAACTGAAAATGGATGTGGATGAACTGGATAAATTGCTTACGCCCCTTGAAAATATATATGCCATAGCAGACCATACGAGATGCCTTGCATTTATGTTTGGGGACGGTATCGTTCCATCAAATGTAAAAGATGGTTATTTGGCACGATTACTTGTAAGAAAAACTTTGAGATACATGAAAAATGTCGGCATTACAATGTCTTTAAAGGATATAATAAATTTACAGCTTGAAGAGTTGAAGGGGCTCTACCCAGAATTACTTGAAATGAAAGATTACATGGTGGATGTAGTTGATGAGGAAGAGAGAAAATATATTCAAACAATTAACAAAGGAAGAGGTATTGTGGAAAGGTTGGTTAAATCCAAAAATGAAATATCCCTTGATGATTTGATAGAGCTCTACGACAGTAAGGGGCTTCCGCCGGAGGTGGTGGAAAATATTGTAAATGAAATAAATAATAAGAATAAAACCAAAAAAACTATAAAATTAAACATCCCAGACAATTTCTATACAATAGTTGCAGAAAGGCACGAGCAGAAGAAAATAGAAGAATCCGATGAATTAGAATCTCAGAAAAAAATACTTCCAGAAGTAGAAGGTATTGAAAAAACCGAATTATTATTCTACAAAAACCCAAAGCAGAAAGAATTTGAAGCTAAAATCTTAAAAATAATCGATAATTATGTAATTCTCAACAGAACAATATTCTATCCAGAAGGTGGTGGTCAGAAATACGATATTGGAACTATCAACGGCAAACAGGTTGTTGAGGTTCAGAAGAAAGATGATATTGTATATCACAAATTATCCGATGTAGATAGTCTCAATGAAGGAGATATTGTAAAAGGAGCAATAAATTGGGAACAAAGAATTAATTTAATGAGAAACCACACCGCAACACACATAATAAACGCCGCAGCTCGGAAGGTTTTAGGAAAACATGTTTGGCAGACGGGTTCAAATGTTGAGCCAGATAAGGCAAGGTTGGATATCACACACTACAAGAGAATAAGCAGGGAAGAAATAAAGGAAATAGAAAGAATTGCAAATGAGATTGTTTTAAACAGCGTTCCTATAAAAAGCACATTTATGGACAGAAACGAAGCAGAACAAAAATATGGATTTAGAATATACCAGGGTGGTGTAGTTCCAGGAAATGTTTTAAGGATAATCGATATAGAAGACATAGATGTTGAGGCATGTGGTGGAACTCACTGCGAAAACACTTCGGAAGTTGGATATATAAAAATATTAAGAACCGAAAGAATCCAAGATGGAGTTGAAAGGCTCGAATATACAAGCGGAATAAACTCAGTTAATGAAGTAAGTGCAATGGAAGATATATTATTAAAATCTTCTAAGATATTGGGAGTTACAGCTGAAAATCTTCCAAAAACTGTTAAAAGGTTCTTTGAAGAATGGAAGGAGCAGAAAAAAATAATTGAAGAACTCCAAAAGAAAATTGGAGAATATAAAAAGTATGAGCTCGCAAATAAATTTGAAAAAGTTGGAAACTACAATGTTTTAGTTGAGCAGGTTGAAGGAAATCCAAAGGAATTAATGTCGATTGCAGATAATTTGGTAAAAGAGGGCTCTATTGTTGTTCTTCTAAATAACAACGGCTATATCTTGTGTAAAAGAGGAGAAGCCGTAGATATTAGCATGGGAGAGCTATTGAGGAAAATAGCAAAAGGTGGAGGAAAGGACAACTTAGCACAGGGTAAGTGTTTAGATGACATTGAAACACTTAAAAATAAAGTATTTGAAGAATTGAAATAAATTATATGATTATATATATTTTTTATATATTTTAATAACTTTTATATACTGTTTTATTTCATTTATTTATCTTATTCATTTTATTACAATAATATATGGGGTGTATTTATGTTTATACCGGGTCATATTACTGGTTTTTTTAAAATATATAAGGATAAAGAATTATTAAAAACAGGTTCAACAGGAGCGGGCATTACACTGAATAAAGGAGTATATACAAATATAGTTGAGGGAGATGGAGAGGTATATTTTAACGGCGATAAGATAGAATTATGCCCCACAATTGAAGTGATTAAAAACTATTTGAATTATCTAAATTACAACGAATCGGATAAATTTAATTACAACATTATCCATAAATCAGATTTTCCATTGGGATGTGGAGTGGGCACATCAGGTTCCTGTGCATTGGGGACATCACATGAGCTCAGCAAAATTTACAACATGGAGCCTGACAAAGTTTTGGAATTTGCACATACTGCTGAGGTAAAATGCGGAACTGGGCTTGGGGATGTGGTGGCACAATATACAAGAGGTTTTGTAATAAGAAAAAAACCTGGGCTACCTATAAATGTGGAAAAAATAAATATAAAAAATATCAATGATTATAATGTAGTTGTTGAAATACTTGGAAAAAAAGAAACTGGCACGATTATCAACAATATAGAATGGATTGATAAAATAAATAAAACATCGGATGAGCTCTTACAAAAGCTGTTAAAAAATCCCACATTGGAAAACTTCATGAGTTTATCATACACCTTTGCAAAGGATACAGGTCTTGCAACAGATGAAATTACATCATTGTGTGATGATTTGAGTTTTACTATTGGGAGCTCCCAGGCGATGCTTGGAAATACTGTATTTTGTATATGTGAGGATAAAGATTTAAATGATGTATTATCTATATTAAATAATCCTATTGTATGTAAAATTTATCAGTAAAGCTTGATAGATATACAATACAGTATAAAGAAGTTTAAAGAATGAGGTATTATCTAAATGAGGGGAAATATGAGAATAGAAACTAATGAAGTAAATATAAATAGACTATTTAGCAATGATTTTTGGTTTGTAATTCCAGAATATCAAAGACCTTATTTATGGAAGGAAGATAATGTAAATGATTTATTAGACGATTTATGGTTTGCCTATAAGGAATATGGGGAATATCATGGATATGATGAAGATAAATATTTCTTAGGCTCTTTGGTATTGTATAAAAGAAGTGAAGAAAATAATGGCATAAGATATATAGTTTATGATATAGTGGATGGTCAGCAAAGATTAACCACACTTATGTTATTAATGGCTGTTTTAAGAGATATAACTAACAACGAAATGGCTAAAAGGCAGTTAAACGAGCTAATATATCAAGAAGAAAATGAATTTGGTAATATACCTGAAAGAATAAAAATAAAGTATATAATTAGGGACGATGTCGAAGAGTTTATAAAAAGTTGTGTTGTATTGGATAATGAAACAATAAATGTAAATAATAGAATGAATGGTTCGACAGAGGAGAACAATATTTCAATATCAAATATGAAAAATGCAATATCAACTATGCATGACTTTTTTAAAGATGATGAAAAACAGCAAAAAATAGATAGATTTATTAGATTTTTATTAAATAATATAGTTTTCGTGTATATATCGACAGAAAATTTAACAGATGCTTTTAGATTGTTTTCAGTATTGAATAATAGGGGAATTCCTTTGACTAATGCAGACATATTAAAGGCAGAAAATATTGGGAAAATAGATAACGAAAATGAGCGAGAAGAATATGCAAAAATTTGGGAAGATTTGGAAAATTATTTTGAACTCATAGGGGAAAACTACTTTGATAGATTTCTATCATTTATTAGAACGATATTCTTAAAAGAAAAAGCAAGAAAAACATTATATGAAGAATTTAAAAAAATATATGATAAAAAAATGTTAGAAAGGGGGGAAGAAACTATTGATTTACTAAAAAAATATAAAGAAATATATAATAAACTTATTGAGTTAAACAATTTTGAAATAGAAAATGGCTATAAAAATTTGATAACAATAATGAAAATTGGAATTAAATCAGATGAGTGGATACCGCCATTGCTGTATTTTTGGTATAGGTTTAGAATTGAAAAGAGAGAAGACGAAACAAAACTTAAAAGTAATCTTGTAAAATTTCTTAAAAAATTGGAATACAAATTTTCAAGTGATTGGATTATAGGATATACACCAACTCAAAGAATAGAAAATATGAACAAAATTTTAAAAAGAATAGCTGAAAGCAATAGTTCCGATGAAGTTATTAATAATAATGAGATATTTAAAGTAGATGCTGAAAAATTAAAAGAAGTGTTGCATGATGATGACATATATAAAAAGAGGTATGCAAAATTTGTATTATTGAAATATGCATATTTAAGAATGGAAAATGACATGGTGCATTTATCAAATATTAAAAATATATCAATAGAACATATTTTACCACAAAAACCAAAAGAAAATAGTCAGTGGGTAAGGGATTTTTCAAAAGAAGAAAGAGAATATTGGACGGATAAACTGGCAAATTTAGTGCTAATTAGTGGTAAAAAGAATTCATCACTTAAAAATTATAATTTTAGAGAAAAAATAGAAAAATTAAGAGAATTGCAGAGAAAAAGAGGATTTGGAATTTTTGATTTCATGTATGAAGAAGTAATAGGATATAACGAATGGACACCTAATAATTTAAAAAATCGTCAAGATAAAATGGTAAATAAATTAATATGTAATCAATGATACCTAATTGATAATTTTAAATCTAATAACATTAAAGAGGGAAATCATGAGTGAAAAATACCTATTAACAACAGCTTTGGCATATACAAATGGACCTCTTCATTTAGGACATGCGAGAAGCACATATATTCCTGCTGACATCATGAAAAAATACTTAAAGTTAAAAGGAAAGGATGTAATCCATGTTGGTGGAACAGATAACCACGGTGTTCCTATCACCCTTACAGCAGAAAAAGAAGGCGTAAAACCTGAGGATATTGTAAATAAATACCACAATGAGATAAAGAGAGATTTAGACAATTTAAATGTAGAGTTTGACAGCTACGGAAAAACTCACAGCGATATCCATATAGAAACAGCTCAGGAATTTTATTTAAAACTTAAAGAAAATGGATACATTTATGAAAAAGAGATAGAACAATTCTACTGCCCTAAATGTGATAGATTTTTGGCAGATAGATATGTGGAAGGAACATGCCCCTTCTGCGGTGGTGAGGCGAGAGGAGACCACTGTGAAGTTTGTGGAAGACACCTTGAACCAACGGAGCTCATAAATCCATACTGTATAAATTGCAACACCACACCGGAGCTCCGAAAAACAACCCATAGGTTCTTTAAATTAAGTGCATTATCCGACGATTTAAGAAAATATGTTGAGAGCTCCGATATGCCTGAGCATGTTAAGAACATGGCATACAGTTGGATAAATGAGCTCCATGACTGGGATATTTCAAGGGATATAAAATGGGGTGTTCCAATACCTGACAGCGAAAACCAAGTAATGTATGTATGGTTGGAGGCACCAATTGGCTATATTTCATTTACCAAGCAGTTGGGAGATGTTTGGAGAGATTATTGGTTAAAAAAAGACAGCAATGAAAATGAAAACAACAACTACAATACAAAAGATGTAAAAATATGGCATTTTATTGGAAAGGACATAACAGTTCATCACTCGGTATTCTGGCCAGGTATGTTAATTGCCAATGGTGAATATAACCTTCCTTCATCGGTGATAAGCGGTGGTTATTTAACACTTGAAGGAAGAAAGATGAGCACTAGTAAAAAATGGGTTGTTTGGGTAGATGATTTTGTTAAATATTTTGATTCCGATTATTTAAGATATTTCTTAATGGTAAATGCACCATTAAATAGGGACTGTGATTTCTCATTTGATGAATTCCAGAAGAGGATAAATACAGAGTTAATTGCCATCATTGGAAACTTCACACACCGAGCTCTTGTATTTTCACACAGGAAATTTAAGGCAATTCCTGTTGTTGATGAGGAAAATCTCAAAGATGAAGATAAAGAATTGATAAACAAATGTAAAGAAACTGTTGAAAAGGTTGATAAACACATAATGGAATTTAACTTTAAGGACGCCATAATGGATATTATTCATCTTGCAAAAGAGGGGAATAATTACTTCCAGAAGATGGAGCCTTGGACTGTTGAGGATGAAAACAGGTTAAAAGAAATATTATACACCTGTGCAGTGGTTGTAAAGCATATAACCTATTTGCTTTATCCATTTATGCCAAATAAAACCATGAAACTTCTTGATTTAATGAATGAAGAACTTGATTTGGAAATTAGAGGAAATGATTTGAAAAAGCCGAAGGTTGTATTTACAAAAATTGAAGATGACCAAATCAAGATGGTTAAAGAAAAACTATTAAAATCAGAAGATGCTAATGAAAAGAGGAAAGAAAAAAATAAAATAAAAAGAAATGAAAAAGGTGATTCTATGGATTTAATAAGTATTGATGACTTTGCTAAAATTGAGTTGAGAGTTGCACAGATTTTAGAAGCTGAGGAAGTTCCTAAATCCAAAAAATTGTTAAAATTGATTGTAGATATTGGTGATGAAAAAAGACAGGTTGTTGCAGGTATAAAAGGACACTATGAACCAGCGGAGCTCGTGGGTAAAAAAATCGTATTATTGTGTAACTTAAAACCTGCTAAATTATGCGGTGTAGAATCACAGGGTATGGTTTTAGCCGCAGGGGACGAAGTTGTAGCTCTTTTAACACCAGATAAGGATGTTCCAGTTGGAAGTAAAATCTGCTAATAAAAATTATAAATAATTATACTATAATTTTATTTTATAAAACTTATCTAATTTTTTATAATCTACATTGTATAGATATAAGTTATTAAGGTACTATGGAGGGAAATTATGCTATTTTTAAAAGTAAGATATTTAGACTTAGATTTAGAAACCAACGCAATTATTGCAAATGAGAAGGATTTAAAGGGAACTGCATATTATCCCCACGATAGAGTTCTAATAGAAACATCGGGGGGCTCTTTTATAGGGACGTTATACTCAACAAAAACAATGGTGAATGTGGGGGAAATTGGCATTAGCAAATCTGTACCTGTACCTTTAAAGGAAGGTGAAGAGGTTAGGATAAGACACGCTCAAAAACCAATATCTTTAAACTATATTAAGAAAAAAATGGAGGGTCAGATATTAAAACCTCATGAGATACATACGATAGTAGATGAGATAGTGTCAAGAAAACTGTCAAATATTGAACTATCTGCATTTGTGGTTTCCACCTATATAAATGGATTGGAAACAAATGAAATTGTCGAAATGACTAAGAGAATGGCAGAAACTGGAGAGAAACTTGAATGGGAAAGTAGTCCTGTTGTAGATGTCCATAGTATAGGTGGAGTTCCTGGAAATAAATATGCTCTTCTAACCATTCCAATAGTGGCGTCAGCTGGAATTACCATTCCAAAAACTTCATCAAGGGCAATTACCTCAGCAGCGGGGACAGCGGATGTTGTGGAAGTGCTTGCAAATGTAAATTTAAATGCAGAGGAAATAAAAAGAGTGGTGAAAGCCACAAATGGATGTTTGGTCTGGGGTGGTGCGGTAAATCTTGCACCTGCGGATGATATTATAATAAATGTGGAGAGACCATTGGCAATAGACCCAAAACCTCAATTATTGGCAAGTGTTATGGCTAAAAAGATTGCAACAGGTATAAATTATACTGTAATAGATATCCCCATTGGATATGGTGTAAAGATAAAAAATGAAAAAGAAGGAAATCAACTTGCAAGGAAATTTATAGAGCTCGGTGATTTACTTGGAATTCGTGTTGAGTGTGTTCTAACATATGGGGGGCAGCCAATAGGTAGGGCAATAGGGCCTGCACTTGAAGCAAGGGAAGCGTTAATGGCATTAAATGATCCTGAATCGGCACCAAAGAGTTTAGTTGAAAAAGCCACTTCTCTTGCAGGGGTTTTATTGGAACTTGGAGGGGCGGCACAACCTGGAAAGGGCAATGAGGTGGCATGGGAGATTCTCTCATCTGGGAAAGCATTGGAAAAATTTAATGAGATAATAACTGAACAAGGTGGAAAAGAAACAAAACCTGATGAGATTGAAGTGGGAAATTTTACTGCGGAGGTAGTTTCTCCGGACAGCGGATATGTAACAAAAATATCAAATAAATTAATTACAAATGTGGCAAAGGAAGCAGGAGCTCCGAAGGATAAAAAGGCAGGAGTTCTCCTACATGCAAAAACAGGAAATAAGGTAGAAAAAGGGGATGTGCTATATACAATTTATTCGAGCTCAGAGGAGAGATTGAATGCCGCAGTTAATCTTGCAAGAAGAACATACCCCGTGAGAGTTGAAGGTATGCTTCTTAAAAGAATTAGCAGATTTTAAATAATAAATTTCATCTGCTTTCCTTCCCCTATTAGCTCTTTAAAATCCGTAGCGATGGGGCATATTTTGTAATAATCCAATGAATAGTTTTTTCCAGAGGTTGTTAAAAGATGGGGATTTATAAACAAAATTTTTCCATTCATTTTCAATGCAATATATGGGTGAGCTCCGAAAGTTTCTGAAAAATTTATAAGTTTATCCACATCCTCCTTTGAGATGTAGAATTTCTCTTTTGATGTGGTTTTGCATTCAAATACGTAAATTTTTCCTCTTTTTCCTACAATTAAATCAATACCATGACTTCCAGCACTTCTAACCACTGCAAACCCTTTATTTTCAAACATTTTTTTGAGCTCTCTTTCAAAATTGGAACCTTTTTTATACTTATATCCCATCAAAAAAACACCATTCAAAATGAAATAAATAATAATTTTAAAATAAAATGATAATAAATAAGATAAAAGATAAAAATTAAAGATATAACTTATAATCTATCAGCAATCTCCTTAAATTTATTAATATCAAGTTTTTTATCTTTTTCCAATATGGAATTATATTTGCTGTCGATTTCTTCAATATTTAGTTCTTCCCCTTTTTCAACCTCTTCCAAACCTTTTGAAATTAATTCCAATGCCTTCTGCTCTGCTTCAAGCTGGTGAAATCCTTCCCTTGGACCTCCTTTTCTGAATGCCCTACATCTTCTCTTATCCCATATTGGAAATCCCCTATCTTTACAGAATATTTTATTTTTTTCAAGGTTTCTAACCATATTCGCTATTTTATCAACAACTTCATCTTCTCCTTCAATATATGCCCCAAAACATGTTTCTTTAACTTTTATATCGTAATCCAATGAATTTAAAAACCTAAATAGTCTTGAAGGAGATGTTTTTGCATCCTCTGATAAAACTATTACTTTTGTTTTCATGCTACCACCTATATATTTTATATATTTATATTTTTCATTTATTTTATATTTTTTTGGTTTCTTTTTCATGTCCTTTTATTCCCAAGTTTTTTCAATTTTGTGAGCTCATGCTATTACTAAATATTATTTATCTTCATTAAACCATTTATGATAATTTCTCTCAACATACTCCCTTACTTCATCAGGATTTAACCCATTTGTATAAGAATATACTGAAATTCCCCCGGCTCCTACTCCCTCTTTTACAGAACCTTTGCAGTATGATTTTAAACCCTCAATATCTGATTTATCGTAGTTAAATTTTGATGCAAATATGGGCACATTCTCATCTATTTGCTCAACAATTCCCTTTAAATCCGCGTTTTTGTCATTTAAAACAAATTCTGTTGTTCCTATTGATATTAATCCTGATTTTAATATATTTTCTTTTATATGGTTTTTATCTATTTCGTTTATCACGGAAAGCACGGAAGCCATTTGGGTTCCACCTGCCAATATTACAGGTTTTTCCTGTTTAGCTGATGAGAATGCCATTCCTGCAACAACAGGCATCATCTTATCTCCAACTGCATTTAGGACATCGAATACATCCTTTGATTTTGCAGATTTTAAACCATTTTCAACAACATTTAATTTTAATTCCTTTGGATTTTCAACAGAGCCGGAGCTTATTTTGTCCTTTGCATCATATCCCAATCCAAGCAATACTCCCAAAGCTGTGGTTGTTCCGCCGGGGACACTTTCACCAATTATAAGAACGTCGCATGTTAAATTTTTTCCAATTATTTCCCCCATTTTAAATAATTCCTTTGAATTGTCCATGGCCTTACCTTTGTAAATATCCCCTGTTGGTTTTTCATCCACAGAAATGTAGGGTATTTTTGGTTTTACAGCACTTCCCGCATCTATTGTTAAAACAGGGATATTTTTTAAATCAACATTTGCCCTTGTTATGGTGGCTGGGCTTGGGCATCCTGTGGCATCTATCGGCGGTGTTGATATGGATATACTCTTACCTAATACTACGAGCTCCATATCTGCGGCTGGCGTGTATTCAATTACACTTTTATTAACTCCCGATATTGGAATGTATTTTGTAGTTTCTATTGATGAAATTACACAAGAAAATTGGACTTTTTTATTTTTTATCTTATCTAAAAATCCATTATTATCATTTACAGAGATTATAGGCATATTTTCACGCTTTTTCTTTTTTTAATTAAAACTCAAAGAGTTTTTTATTAACAAGCAATTTCCATTTTTCCCTCATTTAATCCAGTATAATTTAAACCTTTTAAGGTAGATTCCCTAACTATCCCTTTATTTCTTTTCAATACTTCCAATTTCATATTTAATTTAATTACATCCTTCGTTATTTTAATTACAGCTTCAAATTTAATTAAATTTTTTAACAAATCGTATTTATCGACTTTAAACATTTTTGACGCATCTAATATTTCAATTCCCACAATGCCTTCATTATCAAAATCCAATAAAACATCATCTAAATCAAGAGTCTCTTTTGATTTTGCACCTTTTTTATATATAAATAAGTCATCATTTTCAAAATCATAATCAACACTAATAGTCATTATTTTCCCTCTATTCCAATCTTGTTTCATAGTGTTTAGTTTTATTAAAATTCTCCTTTTTAGAAGTAAAATAGATAAGATAACACTTCATCAATATCCATCCTTTCACCACAGGAGCTCCTAAACCAACCTAAAAGTAAAGTATTAAATTATTATATTTATAAATCAATATCCTCATCCTCATCTAAATACAATCTATACTGCTCTATATCGTCACCCAATTTATTTACAATTGCCCTAGCAACTCTTCCAGGGTCTCTTGATTTTGTAATTCCCCTTCCAACAACCAAGATGTCATATTTGGTTTTTAATTCATCGATGCTATCCATTGAAACTCCACCGGCAACTCCCAGTATTAATTTTTTCATCTTTTCATTGTTTGTATTGAATATATTTATCCTATCTTTATTAAATGTTTCCTCATCAATACCCCTATGTACCATTAAAACATCCGGTTTTATCTCCAAAGAGCTGTATAATTTTAATGGGTCATCCATATTTATTGTATCCAAATAACTCATTATTCCGCATTTTTCACATTCATGAATACCTTTTAAAATTGTGGCTTTTGGGGCAACACCACTTAAAACCACTGCATTTGCTGTGCATTCAAAAGCCATTCTAACCTCTATCCTGCCGGTATCAAGTGTTTTTAAATCTGCCACAATGTATCCATCGTAGAGCTCCCTTATATGTTCTATAACTTCGATGCCGTATTTTTTAATAAGGGGGGTTCCTGCCTCAATTAATATCCTATCACTTTTTGGAAGGGATTCGATTATAAATTCCATATTTTCAATTGTGGGAACATCCAGAGCAACCTGTAAATATGGCGGTCTTTCTAACCTAATATCTCTGAATCCTACTAATGGATGTAGAGCTCTGTATTTTTCTTTTTTTATTTTTTCTTTCGATGGATATTCATTCAGAGCTCTGGTGATGGCAAGTTTTGTTGCACCATAGTAATAATGAAACAACTTTCTTTTATTTAATGTAGTATAGGGAACATCTGGAACTGAAACAGTAATTACTGCCTTTAAGTCTTCGTCAAGGTCTAAATCTGCCACCGCCTTTGCCACGCCGTATTGAATTACTCCATATAGGAGCTCATCCTGAATTTCATTCTTGATATCATGTCTTGGAACCACAATAGATAATGGTTTCACAATTAAATTATCTCTTAAATTTGCAAATATTGGAGATGGTGTTCTGGTTAATGCGTTTGTGAAAGCAATATCCATTTCACTTCCTTTTCCAATAATAACATTAACAACTGCCTTTAAATTTTTTCCAAGAACTGCTTCACCAAATTTTATCATAATATCATCGCTAATTCATTTTTTATATGTTTTCTGATGAAAGAGTGTGTCTAAGATAGGAATTACATACAATACCAAATATTAATAAATATATATACCCAGATAAATTCGAGTAATAGAAGTTAGTTAAGGAAGTATAATTTATCTCTGAATCTGTTTTAAAGCTCCGAAGAAACTATATATTCCTCTTTT
>NZ_WAKW01000011.1 GCF_015523155.1 Methanothermococcus sp. | reverse complement strand
TCTAAAATTATATATTTTCCTCCCTTCCTTTCTTCGTTTAGGAATTTGATTAATTAAATCTTAATTATTTTAGCCACTACTTCCTAGCCTTCATAATATCGTCTTTTTTATAATATTATATTTAGTATGGTGTATATATTTTGACCATACTATTATTATTTTTTTATAATATGCATGTTTATTTTTAAATTTTTAAATTTTTTATTATAATATTATAAAACCATAAAATATATATATTAGATATTATTTATACAAAAAATGATAATACTAAATAATATAAATTGTGATAATATGGTGAATAATGTAAAGCAAGAAGTTAAAACATATTGGGATTTTAGAAGTGATTCCTATGACAATTCTCCCGGTCATTCTGGTTTTGTAGATATTTGGAGAACTGTTTTATCTGAAACTTTTAAAGGGAAAATGAAAATCCTTGATGTCGGATGTGGAACAGGTTTTTTATCATTAATTTTGGCTGAGCTCGGGCATGAAGTTGTCGGTATTGATTTATCTGAGGGAATGCTCAGTAAAGCAAAAAAGAAGGCGGACGATTTAGGATTGGATATTGAGTTTATGATAGGGGATGCCGAAAATCTACCCTTTGAAAATGACTCTTTTGATGCTGTTGTTAATAGGCACCTGTTATGGACGCTCCCAAATCCAGATAAGGCAGTTATGGAATGGGGAAGAGTTATAAAAAATGGAGGTAAATTGATATTGATTGAAAGTGAAAAGAAGGAAGGAAATGTTGCCAACCACCACTATAACGAAGAAATTGCAAAGGAGCTCCCTTTTTCAAACGGCATAGATTTGGAAAAATTCAAAGAGATAGCAAATGAATGCAATTTAACATTTAAAGTAGAAACTCTGGACTGCGAGAAGATAAATTTAATGATTGTTTGCGAAAAAACTTATTAAATGAAGAATTAGGCGTGGATATAGTTCTTTATGATGTTCTTGGAGATGTTGTTTGTGGAGGATTTGCCATGCCTTTAAGAATGGTATTGGCTAAACAAATTTATGTTGTAACTTCCTCCGACTACATGGCAATGTATGCGGCAAATAATATATGCAGAGGCATGAAGGAATGTGCTAAAAAAGGAGGAAATAGGCTGGGAGATTAACTCACAATGTCAGGGTTCATTAGATGAATATATTAGTTGAAGAAATGGTCAATAATATAGGACTTAGATTACAGGTAAGATTCCAATTATATGCTGATTGCTGAGGGTGAGATTAAGGAAAAACTGTAATTGAATATGCTCCTGATAGTAAAATTTCATCTACTTATAGAAAGCTCACCATAGTGGCGTTATTGGAATTTTATAAATCCAACAGTTGGAAAATCCATGCTTGCTAAATTCTACAAAGAAAATAAAATAAACAGTAAAGAGACCATAGCCACAACAATAATAAGTCCATTACCAATAATTTTGGGGGAGAGCATATTTAGGGTGCAGCTACCCCTTGCAATTTCTCCTCGGATATAAATTAGGTACAATATATGTGCTTTTTAATATGTTTTCTGGATTTTTAATGGCTTCAATTGGAATTATATATTCGAATATCGCTTTTGAAAGAAAACCTTTAAACATCAATACCAACAACAATGAAAAAATTATATTCAACAGGGCAGTTATTACAAAAGGCATAAGAAAATATAAAACTTCTAAAAAAAGTAATTCCTATGATTAATATTTACATTACTAATATATTGCCTAATGACGCTTGGTTTAACGGATATTATAAAAGAGATATTTACACCAGTATTTAGCATATTGAATTTACCGGGAGAAGCAGTAATGGTTTTAGTTGCAAATTTTGCCCATTTCTCCGCAGGATATTTACTATGGATATTTTGATAAATAATGGAGTGCTAAATGAGAAGCAGGCATTATTAACGCTGTTAATTGGAAATATAATTGGAGTAACTATGATATATTTAAAGCACTCCATAGGGACTTATGTTGCATTATTTGGTAAATTCGGTCTAAAATTAGCCATGATTAATTATACTATATCGATAATTATAAAAATTTTGCTAATAATGCTCATAATATTATTACTTTAAAAATTAAAAAGAAAATAATGTGCATTTAAAAACCAAAACTGAGGATAAATTAAAATTAGATATAATAATATATATTTCACATGCTAACTATTTTCTGCAAAATAAGGTCTGTGATTTCATCCTCAGATATTTCCTTAATTTCTTCAATTTTTACCATGGTTCTTTTTACATGGTGTTTGCTTCCAATGTCAGAATATATAAATTCCAAAGCGTCCTCTTCTTTTAAAGCTTTGCATTCTTTTGTGAATACCATTGGTTCTTCTTTTCCCAATACTCTTCCTGTTATTCTGAAAACTTTTGCCATGTTATCACCTTTTTCTTTTTTATGGTGATAACAGTAGAAAAACCTTAGTCGGTTTTTCCCAGATGTTATCACCTTTTTGAATGATATATATTTATATATTATTTTTTCTTCTATTTAGTCTATTAAATCAAGACCTTCTTCTATTTTTAACATCTCAGGTCCTGTGGTATCTCCACCTACAATAGCACATTTTGAGTTTGCTATAATGCAGGCACCTACTGATGGGATACCCTTGTTTGCAGTTCCCCTCTCTATGCAATCTATTTTCAAGACATCTTTTATTAGTTCGATTTCCTCATCTGTTGTATTTGGATGAACTAAACAGCCTTTATTTGTGGCAACACCATTTGAACCTACTGTGGAAAGCCCTGCAATATCGCTAACTACGCCCTCAACATCGAGAATATCTTCAATAGTATTTCTAAATTTTTTTAATTCTCTGGAAATTATACAACCTTTATCGTTGGCTAATATTAAATTTCCAAATGCTGTGTTTTTGGCACTTAATTTTTTAACTATAATTTCTATGTTGTTTTCCTTTAAAAATTCGGTGATTAATTCTCGTTCTTTATCCAAAGTAAATGGTGGAAGAATAAGACCATTTGAGTTTGCTACACATAGCGAACCGATTAAAGAACTATTTCCAATGTTTAGGTTTTTAACTGGAATATCCAATACATCGCTATATCTATTTAGGGGTTTCTCCTCGATAAAATGAGGAAACAATCCAAACTTTTCTGTTGCAAGAGAAAGAACTCCAATCATAGATATTCCAGAAAAGTATTCTTTTATTATCATAAATATCACAAATATATAATAAAATTAAAATATTTATAATGAAATAATTAAGATTAATTTTAATTATTCCACCAATATAGCTTTTGCTATACCTTCTTCTTTAACAACTTTAACTCTGATTCTTGCAGGGATTTTGTTTAAACTTCTTTCCCATATTTTTTCGTTGATGGAGTTATCCAATTTTACAACTTCTGACTTTGTATGTCTTTTTAAGAATTCTCTAACTTTTCTTATAGCTCTCGGAGCTCTCTTTGTTGCTTTTGATTTATTTGTAACGTCTCTCAATGGTATTGTATATATTATTTCGTCTTCCATAATTACACCTCAATAATATTAATCTCCAATTAGTGTTTTAATTTTTACTTTTAGTGAGTAATGAAATCATTTATGATTTCATCTGATTTATAGTTTAACCTTATTTTAAATAAAATAACCATATAAAAAATAATATTTAAACATTATGGTTATAATATATTGTGGAATTATAGTTAATTTAAAAGAAATATTATTATATCTACTTATAGTTATGTATTCTTAATATATAAATTTTAAGGAAAGTTATGGTGAAAAGATGGAAATGAACAGAACATTGAAAGCAGAGGTGTTGATTGAAGCTCTACCTTATATATGTAAATTTCAAGACCAAAAAGTTGTAATCAAATATGGTGGTCATGCCATGGTAAATGAAGAGGCTAAAAATTGGATAGCAAAAGATGTGGTTCTTTTAAGATTTGTTGGTTTAAACCCTGTTGTAGTCCATGGTGGAGGTCCTGAAATAAACAAAGCAATGGAAAAGATGGGAAAGAAGCCAGAATTTATTCATGGTCTAAGGGTGACTGATGAGGAAACCCTCGATATTGTTAAGATGGTATTGGTCGGGAAAATAAACGGCGATATTGTATCAAAACTTGGAAGATATGGAGGAAAGGCAGTGGGTCTTTCTGGAAAATCTGGGCACTTAATTAAAGCAAGGAAAAAAATTCAGTATGTGGTAAAAGAGGATGAAAAAATAGAGGTTGATTTGGGTAGAGTTGGAGAAGTGGAAGAAATAAACACTGAATTAATTGATATATTACTTGAAAAAAGATATATTCCAGTTATATCTCCAATAGGTATAGATAATTACGGAAATGCATTTAATTTAAATGCAGATATTGCAGCGGGAGATATAGCGGGAGCAATTAATGCAAAAAAATTGATAATGATTACTGATGTTGATGGTGTTATGGCAGATATAAACGACCCTTCCACACTGTATAAAAAACTTACAATTTCAGAAGTTGAGGAAATGATAGAAAAAGGAATAATTACTGGAGGAATGATACCAAAAATCGAAGCATGTATCAATGCACTAAATAAAGGAGTTAAAAGCGTTCATATTATAAATGGAAAAATACCACATTCTGTGCTTTTAGAGGTATTTACAGAAGAGGGTATTGGAACCATGATTATTAGAGATTAAAATAAGAAAAGAATAAAAAAGGAAAAAAGAAAAATAAAAATAGGATAAATTAAAAATAATGATAAAAAATAATGATAATGATAATATGGACCTAATGGATATATACAATAAATTACTCTCACAATTCGGAGCTCAGTATTGGTGGCCTGCTGAAACTCCATATGAGGTTGTAATTGGTGCAGTCCTAACTCAAAATACATCGTGGAAAAACGTTGAAAAGGCGTTGGAGAATTTAAA
Organism: Methanothermococcus sp.; assembly: GCF_015523155.1. Classification (GTDB taxonomy): domain Archaea; phylum AGJL01; class Methanococci; order Methanococcales; family Methanococcaceae; genus Methanofervidicoccus. The sequence goes on along the minus strand of NZ_WAKW01000011.1, from coordinate 2,485 downwards.
AAAAGAGAATTTGATTGATGAGAAAAAAATTTTAAGTATGGATATTGAAAAATTGAAAGAATTAATAAAACCTGCTGGATTTTATAATATAAAGGCGGAGCGGTTAAAAAATATAACAAAATATATTGTTGATAATTACGGAACCACGAATAATTTGGCAAAAACTGAAAAAGATATTAACTCATTACGAAATGAGTTATTGGCAATAAAAGGCATTGGAAAAGAAACATCAGACAGCATATTGCTTTATGCACTAAACAAACCAATATTTGTAGTTGATGCATATACAAGGCGGATATTTAGTAGATGCGGAATTATTGATAAAAGTATGGATTATGATGAAATCCGCCTAATTTTTGAAAATAATATTTTGCTAAATTTAAATGTATACAAAGAATATCACGCATTAATTGTCGAGCTCGGAAAAAATTACTGCAAAAAGAAAAATCCATTGTGCAATGAATGCCCATTATATTGTTGTTGTAAAAAACTCGTTTAATTTTTCTCTTTTCTTTTCCTTTTCTTTTTTTAACATTTTTTTATTTTATTTTTTATATATGATTTATTTTTAAATTCATCCCTTAAAGATATATATAAAATAGGTATCCAAAATATTAACGAAATAATGTTAAATATTATTATTGGATAATCGTTTCTTAATAACCCATAGATTAACCATAAAAACAAACCTGTTGTAAATGATATTACAAAATAAGGGGATATTCCACTCATGTCTTTTGTTTTTAATGACTTAATTAGTTGAGGGAGAGATGCAAAGGTCGTTAATGTGCCTGCCATATATCCAATAATTGTGAAATCCAATGGCATGTTATCATCTTTTTATTTTATCTATTATCTAATATCCTATATTCTATTTTATATATATCATTAAGCAATATACAAAATTTTCCGTATAATTTAAAAATAAAAAGAAAACAGATTCCTTTTTCTTTAAAAAAACATATATATAGGATATAGGAAAACACGTTCCCGTTAATATTAAAAAATATAATTAAAACGAGGTGCGTATATGTCTGGTTTAGATGTGTTTTTCTTTTTGTGGGCAGCATCGTTAATATTTTTCATGAAAGCAGGGTTTGTTGCATTGGAAATTGGTCAGTTTAGTCATAAAAATGCGGCTTACCATTGTGTTTTAAAATTGGTGGATTTATTAGCAGTGTTTTTAGGATATTTAGTTATAGGTTATGGAATTTCATATGGATTTGAAAATATTGTACCGTTAATAACTGGTACATTTAATGTTGAACTTGGTGCATGGTGGATGAAGATGGTTATGTTTGCAGCAGCGGCTGTAACCATTATCACAGGTGGAGTTGCTGAGAGAATAAAAATACTCCCATACTTCATAGGAGCATTACTTGTGGGTGGTATTTTATACCCTATAGTAGAACATCTGGTATGGGGTGGAGGATTTGCAAGTTTAGGTATACCCTTTGCCGACTATGCTGGAAGTGGGGCAGTTCATTTATTTGGTGGTTTAGTTGGATTAGCTGCGGCATGGGCATTAGGACCAAGACTTAGAAAATATATAAATGGCGTTCCTCAGGCATTGCCTGGGCATAACATTCCAATTGCTGTTTTAGGTGCATTTATACTGGCATTTGGATGGTATGGATTTAACATAGGGAGTGCATCAGGTGTTGGTAATGGTTTGGAGCTCGTGCAGGTTGCAATAGCTACAACAATGGCACTTGCAGGAGGTATAGCAGGGGGAGCCCTAAGCTCAAGAAATGACCCACTCTATACAGCAAACGGGATGTGTGCAGGACTTGTTGCAGTATGTAGTGGTGTTAATTTATACACCCCAATAGGAGCTCTGGTTGTTGGACTTTTAGCAGGATTACAGCAGCCATATACATACAAATTTATTGAAGAAAAATTAAAAATAGATGATGTCTGTGCTATTGGACCTGTTCATGCTATGAGTGGATTTATAGGAGTAATCTGTGCAGGTATTCCATTTTTGTTAAGAGACCCATCAGCAACATCATTTGTTGGTCAGGTAATTGGGGCTATAGTAATTGCTTTAATAGCTATAATTGGTGGTGTAATCATATACAAAGGGCTTGATTTAACAATAGGTTTAAGGGTTTCCGAAAAAGCAGAGAAGGATGGGCTCGATGAAAGTGTTCTTCACGTAAGGGCATACTCTGAAATGGATTAATTATATTATTCGCAAAAATAATAAAACCTCTATGAATGGACATATATTCCCATTTAGGGAATATTAAATATCTTTTTTTAGTATTGTAGGAATCAGGATTCTTTTTTCCGTAATAATCTATTTATGTTTATTTTAAATTAAATTATGTTGGTGATGATATGAAAAAGATTGAAGCAGTGATTAGACCTGAAAGAATGGACATTGTTAAAAACGCATTAGCAGAAGCTGGTTATGTTGGTATGACTGTTGATGAAGTTAAAGGTAGAGGTATTCAGGGAGGAATTACCGAAAGATACAGAG
>NZ_WAKW01000010.1 GCF_015523155.1 Methanothermococcus sp. | reverse complement strand
GTAGCGAAGTGGAGACCTAAAACTAACTTTTAAGTTTTCATCACTATTTTCAATACTAAATTAGAAAACCTTCGGTTTTTTGCTCGCTTACTTCGTAAGTGAAATAAAGAGGATTTATAACGAAAGGGGACTTCTTGCGGAATAAGTTAAATTTTTATATATAATTTAAATATTTTCAATATCTTCAATAGTATTGATGTTGTAATTCTTAATTAAATCATATACTCTTTTTTTTCCATATTTTGCATATTTTTCAATTATTAAATCAACTATATTTACAACTTCATCTTCTGTTTTAACATCTGAAATATGTTTTCCCATTTTTGGAAATTTTCCCCCTTTTCCACCAACATATATTGATATTACTTTATCTTTAACATATAGAGCTCCACAAAGTTTAAGACATTCTCCAGTTCCAATACATTTTTTAGATATTATTTGATTTTTCCAATCTATGGCACCTACCTCACAAAATTCTTCACATCTTCCACAACCTGAACATTCCATACTGTTTATATTCATAGTATATCGAAAGATAATTCCCACATCGCAGAATTTAGCCCATGCACAGTCATTTGGGCAAGCACTTATATTTATTTTTAATTTTTTTGGAACCCATATTCCTTCAAATTCATTGTGCAATATCTCTGCCAAACTTAGAGAGTCTCCAATGGCATTTTGACATTCTCTTCCAATGCATGATTTAATCTGTCTTATACGCTTCCCAGTGGAACCTAATTTAAGTCCTACATCATTCAGCAGTTTTTCTGCATTTTCAAGATATTCATGCTTTATTTTTAATTCTACACCTTGTCTGCTTGTTATATGGACTTTATCTTCGCCATAATGCCTTGCAATATACCCTATAACATTTAATTGTTTGGATGTAATATATCCAGGCTTTAAGGAAATTCTTATCATAAATCCATCCTTTTTTGGAAGAACTCCAAATTTATAGTTTTGGTCACAAAACATTTTTACCATCTAAATTAATATATTATAGTTATAAGATATAATTTAAACAATTATAATAATTTTTTATAATTTTTATAGTATTTAAGTGAAGTAATTATTTTATTTGGTGAGACTGTGGGAATTTTATTAAGTGTATTTGTTCTTTTAATAGGATTGGTATTATTGAATTACGGAAGCGATTGGTTTGTGCTTGGAAGTTCGAGGATAGCAAAATATTTAAATATTTCTAATTTTGTTATAGGTGCCACCGTAGTAGCATTTGGAACATCCCTTCCTGAAATAATTACAAGTGTTTATGCAGCGTATGCAAATTTACCAGGTATTGCAGTGGGAAATTCCCTTGGAAGTTGCATTGCAAATATTGGATTAATACTTGGAATAAGTGCTTTAATAAGTCCAATAGTTATAAAACATGATTCAATTTTAAAAAATGGATATATTTATTTGATATATACAATATTATTATTTATATTGGGGTATAATGGCTTTGGATTTATTAATGGATTGATTTTATTTATACTGCTTTTAATATATATCGTTTATACTATTAGAAATGGAAAGATTCCTACTACTGTTGAAGAGGAGGAGATTAAAAAAATATCCACAACTACGGCAGTAATATTTACTATTGTGGGATTGTTATCAATAATTATTGGAAGTGAATTGTTTGTTGACGGAGCAAAGAATATAGCATCATTTCTTGGAGTATCGGATAAAGTAATAGGATTTACCCTTGTTGCATTTGGAACATCCTTGCCTGAGCTCGTAGTATCAATCACCGCAGTTAGGAGAAAGCTTGGGGATATAGTGCTTGGAAATGTGATAGGCAGTAATATGGCAAATATCGGCTGTGCTTTGGCATTCTCATGCATGATTACACATATTCCACCAGTTAAATTTGAAATGGATATAAATTTATTTCTTGTTATTCTTATGGTAGCATATATGAGTAAAAATTTAATAATTGATAGAATAAAGAGCTATAATATTAATAATAATTATAAGACTAATAACATTGTAGATTTAAAGGAATACTCAAAAATTGGTAGAATAGAAGGCATATTCCTTATTTTAATTTATATAGTATTTATTTTAAAAATATCCAATATATTTTAATAAAAAGTAGAAAAATTAAAGATAAAATTAGTAAAATAAAATGTAAAAATAAAAAATGAAATAAATTAAAAGAATAAAAAATAAATTAAAAAATAAATTAAATAAGTGAAACCATGAAAACTGTAAAAATAAGAGTGAATAGAAATGGGATTTTTGAAGAATATGATGTTCCTGAAAATATAACTGTTTTAGATGCTTTAAATTACATAAATAAAACCTACAACAAAAATATACAATACAGGGCGTCTTGTAGAGCAGGGCAGTGTGGAAGCTGTGCCATGACTATAAATGATGAACCAAGACTTGCCTGTAAAACAAAGGTTAAAGATGGTATGAAAATAGAGCCATTAAAAGGTTTTAATATAATTAAAGATTTAATAGTTGATAGGTCTTCATACTACAAAAAAATATCCAATATACGAAACTATCTACAATATGATGAAGGAGATAATAATGATGAGCTTACAATATATCCAAAGGATATGCATGATTTAAAAGATATAAGAAGATGTATAGATTGTTTAAGCTGTCTCTCTATATGTCCTGCAAGGAAGTTTTCAAATTTTTCTGGTCCAACTTTGATGAGACAGATTGCAAGATTTGCCTTTGACCCGAGGGATAACGGAGATAGGGAAAAGGAAGCCTATTTTGAAAATATATACAACTGCACAACATGTGGGAAATGCGTTGAAGTGTGTCCAAATGAAATAGATATAGTTCATAAAGCCATAGAGAGGTTAAGGGCATTGTCTTTTAAAAGTGGATATTATCTAAAAAATCATTTAAAAGTTCGAGAAAATGTTTTAAAAAGCAATAGGTCAGTGGTGAAGGAAAAAACACCATTATTAGAAGACGAAAATATAAAAGATGAATATATTGTAGAAAATGAAAAAATGAGAGTTGCATTCTTCACCGGATGTTTAGTTGATTATAGGCTCCAAGATGTGGGGAAAAGTGCTATAAGGGTGCTAAATGCCCATGGGGTCTCTGTAATCATTCCAAAAAATCAGGTTTGCTGTGGTTCCCCATTTTTAAGAACTGGTCAAAGAGATATTGCAGATAAGTTAAAAAAGAAAAATTTAGATATTTTTAATAATTTAGATGTGGATGCAGTAGTTACCATATGTGCAGGATGCGGAAGCACATTGAAAAACGATTATAGGGAGAAAGAATTTAAGGTTATGGATATTACCGAGGTTTTGAATACTGTTGGACTTATTGAATACAAACCATTGGATATAAAAATAACCTACCACGACCCATGCCATTTGAGAAGAGGGCAGAAGATATATGTAGAACCACGAAATATTTTAAAAAATATACCTAAATTAAAATTTATAGAGATGGAAACACCTGACCAGTGCTGTGGTGCCGGCGGCGGTGTTAGAAGTGGAAAACCAGAAGTTTCTTCTGCGATAGGTAAAAGAAAGGCTAAAATGATTTATGATACTGATGCAGATTATGTAATTACAGTATGTCCTTTCTGTGAATATCATATAAAAGATAGTTTGAACAAATTTAAAAAGGAAAAAGGGAATTTAAAAGATATTGGGGTTATGAACATCGTTTCATTACTTGATAAGGTAATATAAAAATAAAATAAAAATAGAATAAAATTATTTAGATAATAATTGAGTGATACAATGGATGACATATTGGAAATTGTAGAAAAACTAAAAAATAAGGAGATAAAACCATATCAACTTGACAGCATATTTGATTCAAAAAAATCTGTTGAAATAAGAAGAAAATATATAGAATCCTTAACAAAGACAGATTTTAAGCATATAAACAACTATTCCATAAATGAAAAAGAGGCTATGAAAAAGAACATAGAAAATATGATTGGTGCGGTGCAGATTCCTTTGGGTTTTGCAGGACCTTTAAAGATAAATGGAAAATATGCAAATGGGGAATATTATATACCACTGGCAACAACAGAAGGGGCATTGGTTGCCTCGGTAAATAGAGGTTGTGGAGTTATCACCAAATGCGGTGGATGCACAGTTAGAGTTGTTGATGATAAAATGACAAGAGCTCCGGTAATCAAAACCAAATCTATAACCGATGCTATTAAATTAAAGGAGTGGATTGAAAACAACTTCCAAAAAATAAAAGAGGTTGCCGAAACCACCACAAGACATGGAAAATTAATATCCATTCATCCGATAATAATTGTTGGACGGTATGTATATCCAAGATTTACCTATAAAACAGGAGATGCCATGGGTATGAACATGGTAACCATAGCCACCGAAAAGGCGTGCAATTTCATTGAAAATGAGCTGAAAAAGGAAGAAAACGGAAGTATTAAAGTTCATACCGTAGCATTAAGCGGAAATGTCTGCACAGATAAAAAACCTGCTGGAATAAACTTAGTAGAAGGTAGGGGAAAAACAATAATAGCAGAGGTCTTTTTAAAAGAGGAGGAAATAAAAAAATATTTAAAAACAACTTCAAAGGCAATAGAACAGGTGAATATGTATAAAAACTTTATAGGTTCTGCCATAAGCAACTCAATGGGATTTAATGCCCATTATGCAAATATAATCGGAGCTCTGTTTCTTGCAACAGGTCAGGATGAGGCACATATTGTTGAGGGAAGCTTAGGTATAACGGTTGCAGAATGTGTTGAGGGCGGTCTTTATTTCTCTGTTACACTTCCAGATGTTCCTGTTGGGACTGTTGGGGGTGGAACAAGAGTAGAAACTCAGAAAGAATGCTTAGAAATGATTGGTTGTAGTGGTGGAGGTAAGGCACTTAAATTTGCCGAAATAGTTGGTGGAGCAGTTTTGGCAGGAGAGTTATCACTTATGGGAGCTCTGGCAGCAGGTCATTTAGCAAAGGCACATTCAGAGCTCGGAAGGTAATGCTAAATAATATAAAGACGGTAAATTCTTAAATATTTTTTGATTAAGTATATTATGGTGATGTTGTGAAAAAACCAGTGTTGCATGTAAGGATTCATTACCCAGGTAGTGTATTAGAGGGTGAATTCGATTTTGATGCAGTGGTGAAACTTAAAGATAAATATATGAAATACCTTGAAACAGGTAAAGGGTATGGATTGATGATATTTAATGAAAATGAAAAAAAATTTGCAATAATAAACTTTGAAAATATATGTGCAATAGAAGTTGAAAAAACCCTAATATTCATGGATGAGTATGAAAAGAAATGGGGACGAATTATAGATATTAAATAATAAATAAATATATTAGTTATACTAACAATACATAATGTGATATTATGAAAACCAAAAATTTAAAAATAGCAAAAAATGCCACGATAGTTGGGAATGTGGAGTTTGAAGAAGATGTAAATATATGGTATGGTGCAGTTTTAAGAGGGGATGTTGACAAAATTGTTGTTAGGAGAGGCTCAAATATCCAAGATAACTGTGTAATTCATTGTTCAGAAGGATATCCTACAATAATTGGAGAATATGTTTCAATCGGTCATGGAGCAGTTATTCATGGATGCACTATTGGAAATAATGTTCTTATTGGGATGAATTCAACAATTCTAAATGGTGCAAAAATAGGCGATAACTGTATTGTCGGAGCTCACTCACTAATCACCCAGAACAAAATAATACCACCAAACAGTTTAGTCATAGGTGCTCCTGCAAAGGTTGTTAGAATGTTAAAGGATGAAGAGATAAAATCCATAAGAGATAACGCATTGAGATATATTGAACTATCAAAAAGTTTATAAGATAAAAAAAATAAAAGAATGATAATGATAAATTTTTAAAGATATATTTAATAATAGAAAAATTAAATAAAGAGAGTGAAAATATGGATTCAATAAAATTAGGATTTGTAATTGCAGAATTTAACAGAGATATAACATATATGATGGAAAAGGTTGCAGAAGAACATGCAAAATTCCTAAATGCTGAGGTGAAATATAAAATAATAGTTCCAGGAGCATTTGACATGCCCATTGCAATTAAAAGACTCTTGGAAAAGGATGATATTGATGCAGTAGTAACTATTGGATGTGTAATTGAAGGTGATACAGAGCATGATGAAATAGTTGTTCAAAATGCCGCAAGGAAAATAGCAGATTTATCGTTGGATTACAATAAACCTGTTGCTTTGGGAATTTCAGGACCTGGAATGACAAGATTACAGGCAGAGGAGAGAATAGAATATGGTAAAAGAGCAGTAGAAGCTGCTGTAAAAATGGTAAAAAGATTAAATGAATTAGAATAAAATATATATAAAATAAGTGGTTCTCATGAAAGATGTGTTAAGAGAGGAATTTGATATAATAAAACAGCGTATAAGGAATAGACCTAAGGGTTCTTATGTGGCATATTTAACAGCAGATGATGAAAAAACAGCGTTAAACAAAATCTGTGAGAAAATAGGAGAAGAAGCAGCAGAAACTATCATTGCAGCAAAGGATGGAGTAAAGGATGAGGTTATATTTGAAAGTGCAGATTTAATATTTCATACATTGGTATTGTTGGCATATTCTGGTATCGATTATGATGATATAATGAATGAATTTGAGAGACGAAGAAAAAAATAAAAAATAAAAATATAATAATAAAAATAAAATATAAAATAAAAAAACTTATTACAACTCTTTTTTATCTATTAATTCTTTCAATATTTTTGGAAACATTACCCCCTCTATAAGCCTTAATATATCAGTTCTTGTAATAATACCCACAACCTTGTTTTTATCTACGACTATCAACCTACCAACTCCTTTTTTTTCCATCAAAATAAGAGCATCATATACTTTTTTATCAGGGGATGTAGTCAGAGGATTTTTAACCATGATTTTTTCTATGCAGTCGTTTTCCATATCATTTGAAAGAGCATATGCAAGGTCATGAAGCGTTAAAATACCCACCAGTTTACCTTCACTTATAACTGGAACCCCATTTATATTGTTTTCATAAAATATTTTAGCAGCGTTCTTTATAATTACTTCTGGTTTTAACCATATCAAATTTTCTTTGACTGCTATACTTTTAACACTAACATTTGGAATACTTGCAACACCCATAACATCTATCAACAATATGTGATCTATATCGTCCCTTCCAGCCACCTTACCAAAAATTATTATTTTATTGTGGTAAGTAGGACCTATCTTTACAATATCCCCCTCATTAAATATTTTAGTATCTCCTTTAATATATATCATGGAAGAACAGGATTTTTCATGTGCTACTGTGTCAAAAACTATTTTTTCTACATAAACTCCATCAATTCTTTCGTCTTCCTTATATATGGGCACTATTATTTCTTCTTCTCCATATATTAATCCTATGGCTCTATATGCTTGACTTGTTGGAACATATCCCCCTTTTGGTCCTGGCACCCCATCTACTAAATTCAATGCCCTTAAAGCCTGCATTTGATTTCTAATAGTCCCTGGGTTTCTATTTAATCTAATTGCTATTTCTGTTCCTTTAACAGGTCTATTCTTTTCTTTATATATATCTATTAATTCTTGAAGTATCTCTTTTTGAACAACAGTTAAATCCATAAAAACACCCGTTATAAATGATTATAATATATAATTATAAATTATGATGTATAATAATATAAAAATGTTCTTGTATGTTTTTAGAGGGTTTCCAATTAATAGAAATATAGATAATTATAGATATTTAAAATAACATTCATTATTTATTTTTTAAAAGTTATTAAAGTCCCATTATCCATTAAATAAGATTATAATGTTAAAATACTTAACTTTATTAAAAAACTTCATTTTAAGATTTAGAATTAAATATCCTTTCTCTTTTATCGTTATTC
>NZ_WAKW01000009.1 GCF_015523155.1 Methanothermococcus sp. | reverse complement strand
GATTTTATCTCTAATTTTATCACCGTAGCCCTATTACTTTTTTTTTCTTTATTATGGGGTTAGTATTTAACGATTTTATTCAGTGTATTTATATCGTATTCTCCATCACTTTAAAAATATCCTTCTCCATAAGAAACTTTAACTACTTTGCCTAATAATAGATATTGGAAATAATATTTTTTATTTTCTATCGATGGACAATATAACAATCTAAAACCGAATGAACGATTACTATGCTAAACGAAACAAAATCAAAAAACAACCAAGAATTGGATTATCAAATCGTTTTATCTTACAAGGTTAGCCATAACCATCAACTTAAAACCTTTTTAATCGAATGTAGAGAAAAACTAAACGAATGCATAGACATAATTTGGAATAATATCGAATGGACTAAAAAAGAACTACCAAAACTACCAAAATCAAACGAATTTAAAAGAAATTTAAGAAACAAACTGTTAGAAAATTGGAATTATGCCTCTCATTATATAGATGGAATTATTAAAACTGCCTATTCTATCTTAGGTAGTTGGTCCTCAAATTATAAAAATGGTTATAGAACAAAAACAAAACCGATAGTTAAAAGACCTTTGTTAGAGTTAAAACAACTCTAATAAAATATGATAAAGATAAAGGAGAGATAAGAATAACGATAAAACCGAGAGAAGAATATTTGGTCTTAAATATTAAAAACGAATGGTTTTTCGATAAAGTTAAGATTTACCAATAGGAGAAATTATTTTAAAAGAAAATGAAGCATATTTAACCTTTAAAGATGCTCTAAATTATTCAGACAAGGAGATGATAGTTGGAGTAGATAGCAACTTAAAGTCGTTAGATTTATACCACCCAACAGAGGGTTGGATAAGGATTGATTTATCTGAATTGCATAGGATTAAAGAAGTTTATGACAAAAAAATCGATTTACTTAAAAAATATCCTGTAAGAGCCTTAAGGTAGATAAAAAGATTGTTAGAAAGAAGGAAGAATAGAGTTTATGACTTTTTACATAAATTAACTACTCAACTGTCTCGATTATTTCCTAATGTGATTTTTATCTTCGAAGATTTGAATAAAAGAAAAATGTATAAAAATAAAACTTTCAATCGAAAGTTGGATAGGGCTAATTGGAATGAAATAATACAAAAAATTGGTTATAAAGTAATAACCATTTTAGTTAATCCTTCTTACACATCAACAACCTGTCCTATATGCGGGAGTAAAATGGAGTCCCAAGAAGGACAGGTTATTTATTGCTTTAATTGTAAAAACTCATTTAATCGCCAGTTGGTTGGCTGTTTTAATATCTTTAAAAGAGGTTTAGGTAAAGTTAAAGAGATTATGGGTGGCTCAGAGGTTACCACGACAGGGGCAGAGGTTTCCATTTGGAAACTGATGACGCCCAATCCCAGTGTGGAAGCGAAGCTTCCAGTAAGGGAATCGAACCGAAGGTTCGAGCTACAAAATCCTTCGGATTTTGTTCAAATCGTAGATTTCCCTCTAATAGTCTATAAAGTTGATTATAACGGAAAATATCTGACTAAAATTTCTTGAATGTCTATAATTGTCTATAGATGACTACATTGGAAGAACCCCCTCTCTTAACAACATTATCTAGGAAATATTTATAAACCTTATATCCATCATCTGAGAGCTCGGGGTGAAATGCTATTGCCATGTATTTACCTTCCTTCACTCCAACAATATTATCTCCCTCTTTTGCTATGATTTCAACAGTATCATCTAAAAGTTTATCTACAACAGGAGCTCTGATAAATACCGCATGGACTTTTTCCCCATCTAATTCAATGTCTTCTTCAAAACTTTCCCTCTGGCTACCGTAGGCGTTTCTTTTAATGGTTATGTTCATCAATTCTAAAAGTGGCTGTTCCCTTCCAGTTCCTTTTGAAAGCAATACCATACCTGCACAAGTTCCCAATATTGGAAAATCAGATTTTTTTAAAGCTTCAATAAAACCATATTTTTTCATAAGTTTGCCCATGGTAGTGCTTTCTCCACCTGGAATAATAAGGGCATCAATATCATCTAAATCAGCAGGCGTTCTAATCCTTTTTGGCGTGCAATTTATCCTTTTAACCATTTCTTCATGCTCTTCAATATCTCCCTGAATACCTAAAATACCTATATTCATACTCTCACCAATTATTAATTATATATTAGTAAAAATAAAAAACTTCTAAAATAAATAAACACCTCAGAGCTCATACGGTTCATCATATATAAATCAGCAAAAATTTATTCATCACAGGTGTTTTAATGATTATTATTGTTATGAAATCGTTCCTTTTGAACAATATATAAGGTGATACAATGAAATTCCTAATACTTGACGGATGGTCGAACCAAACCTTTAAAAAAGGTTTGGACGAAAATTCAAAACTCACTTCGTTCGTTTTGAACAATATATAAGGTGATACAATGAAATTCCTAATACTTGACGGATACACCGATGAACCTGCTGGACTTGGGGTTCCACCATACATAGGAACATATCCAAGATATGCCGCAGGTGTCATTTATAAATATAACTATGATGTGCATTATATAACTATCGATAAATTAAGAAACGAGATTAAAAAGGGATTTGATTTTAACAAATTTGATGTAGTAATAGCAATTTGTGGATTCCACACCCCTGGAAAATATTTAAATGCAAATCCTGCAACATTGAGGGAAATTGTATCAATTTTATATGATTTTAAAGGATTAAAAATATTGGGGGGTCCTGTTGCAACAAAATTTGGTTCATCAATGGAAGGGGGAAAAATAAAAGACGAAGAAAAGCTCAAATACTTCTTTGATGTTGTGGCAAGTGGAGACCTTGAAATAGTTTTATCTGATTTAATTGAGAATAATTTTAACATTGAAAAAATAAATCCTGAAAAATTAAGAAATTACAATCAAATAAAGGAATTTGCAATTAGAGGGGCAAAAATTGTAAAACAACATCCTGACTATCCTTACATCATTGCAGAAATTGAAACATACAGAGGATGTTCAAGAAATACAAGTGGAGGATGTAGCTTCTGCACAGAGCCGAGAAGGTTTGGAAGTCCAAAATACAGGGATGAGAAAGATATAATTGAAGAGGTTAAAGAATTGTATTTAAACGGGATAAAATATTATAGAATAGGGCGACAACCATGTATTTTTTCATATAAGGCGAAGGATAGTGAAAAAGAGGAGGTACCAAAACCAAATGTTGATGCAGTTGAAAGATTGTTTAAAGGCATATGTAATAACATTAAACCTGAGGTTTTACATATAGACAATGCAAATCCTGCGGTGATATCAAGGCATGAAGATGAGAGTAGGGAAATTGCAAAAATACTTGTGAAATACTGTACAGGAGGAAATGTTGCGGCTTTTGGTGTTGAAAGTTTTGATGAGAAGGTAATTAAAAAGAATAATTTATTAACCACTCCTGAGGATGTTTTAAAAGCTGTAAAAATATTAAATGAAATTGGAGGTAGTAGGAGCTTTACAGGTCTTCCCCATTTACTTCCCGGCATAAACTTATTGTTTGGATTAAAGAGAGAAACAAAGGAAACATTCAATATAAATTATAATTATTTGAAACAAATATATGACGACGGATATATGATAAGGAGAATAAATATAAGGCAAGTTGTCCCATTTTTCGGCACAGATATAAGTATAAACGACATCAAAAAAGCAAATAAAAGAAAAAAATTATTTTTAAGCTTTAAGGAAAAAATCAGAAAAGAAATTGATAATCCTATGCTAAAAAGAGTAATTCCAAAAGGGACTGTATTAAAGGATGTATTTGTTGAGGTCATGCAAATCAAAGATTTGCAAAATCCTTCGCTATCGCTTGAAATAAAAGAAAAGAAAACCCTTTATTTTGGACGGCAGTTTGGAAGTTATCCTATATTGGTCGGCATGATTGGAAATGATTTAAAACTTAAAAGCTTCGTTGATGTTAAAATAACAGGATATGGTAGGAGGTCTATAACTGGAAAGCCTCTTTAATTAGTAAGTTTATTTTTTTACTCTTTTATTATTATATTGGTATATTTTTTTCTGTTTTTTATTATATATTTTTATCTCTAAATGTAGTAATTTAATATAGTTAATTTTTTATATAATTATTAATTAAATATATTTGCAAACCATTATTACCAAAAAGTTTATATATTATAATTCAATATTTTACTAAGAAAATAATTTCCTTATATTATATATTATAACGGAAATATATTTCCTTTAATGATAATAATCGATGGTGATGATATGAAAAAAAGCCTTATTATAATTGGCGTGGGTTTGATAATATTGGGTTTAACTTTATCAGGATGCACTGAAAATGGAAAAGAAAATACTGAGGCTTCAATCCATGCCTATGTTGGAGCAGGAATGCAGCAGCCTATGGATGAAATTGGAAAGGAATTCGAAAAAAAATATAATATAAAGGTTAATTACGACTACGCCGGGAGCGGACCTCTTTATTCAAAAATTCTTGCATCAAATAAAGGAGATATATTTATGCCCGGTGCATACTTCTATGTCAGTGAATTGAGCAAAAGGGGATATATTATTGATTGTACCAATATAACAAAACATATTCCAGTAATAGTTGTCAAAAAAGGAAATCCAAAAAATATCACATCACTTGAAGATTTGGGAAAACCGGGGATAAAACTATCTCTTGGTGAAGAAAATATTGCAATAGGAAGAACCTTTAATAAGATATTAACTAAGGCAGAAAAAGACCATCCAAGCATAACTAAAAAAATAAAAAATAACACTGTTGTTAGAGGGGCTACTGTAAAACAAACCTTGCTTTATGTCGAGCTAGGTCAGGCTGATGCCGCAGTGGTTTGGAGGGCAGATGCCATGGAGGACAAAGATAAGGTGGATATTGTTCCAATAGACCCAAAATACAATATAATTAAAACTGTTCCAATAGCTATACTAAAAACAACCAAAAATGAAAAAAATGCTAAATTATTTTATGATTTCGTAAATACCAAAGGAAAAGAGATATTTAAAAAATACGGATTTGAAGTGATAGAATAATATTTAATGGAAGGTAAAATAATTAAAAAATAGGGATAATATGAGAGATTTATTAAAATTCTTTTCCTTATCTGCTTTATCTATTTTTATTATACTAATTCTTTTCATTGTGCTGGCAATTGTTGGTAAAGTATCTATAGGAACACTTCAAGAGGCAATATTTTCAAAAGAAATTCAATTTGCCGTAAAACTTAGCTTAATGACTGCATCAATTGCTACTTTACTCGGTGCTATTGTAGGGGTTCCTTCGGCATATGCTCTTACAAGGTATAACTTTAAAGGAAAGGAATTAATAGACAGTTTGATAGATTTGCCGGTGATACTTCCACCACTTATATCAGGTTTTGCCCTTCTTGTGTTCTTTGGAAATACATTAATTGGAAGGACAATTACCGAAAACATTATAAATGTGATATTTAGTCCCACAGGGATAATTGTTGCACAGTTCTTTGTTGCTACGCCGTTTATAATTAAAACATCAAAAGCAGTATTTGAAGGCATAGACGAGAAATACGAGTATGTAGCACAGAGTTTAGGAATGACTAAACTTAAAAGTTTCTTTAAGGTAATAATTCCAATGGCAAAAAATGGCATTCTTGCAGGTATGATTCTTGCATGGGCAAGAAGTATGGGGGAATTTGGAGCCACGCTAATGCTTGCAGGAGCTACAAAGATGAAAACTGAGACATTGCCCATTGCCGTATTTTTAAATATATCCATAGGTAAGTTAGAACTCGCACTATCGGTAGCATTTATATTTCTTGTAGTTGCAGTATTAACCATATTTTCAATAAAAACAATAGTTAAAATAGGTGGTGGTGATTATGATAAATATTAAAGAAGCACTTAAAAAGATTGCAGAAGAAAACAATCTATTAAATGAACCTATCGAAGCACATCCTGTAAATGTGAATTTAGATACAACAAGAATAAGCGACTATCCGTTGTTGAACGGCAGAGAGTTTTTATTGAGGGCATTTTTTAAAGGCTGTGTTGGAGATGCTTTTACAGGAAATTTAAGGGAATTTAAAGGAACTATTGCAGAAGTATTGGAATCAGATTATAATCCACTTATTGTAGCAACATTGAATGCTGTTATGAGATACTTAGGACATATTGAAAAAACAGAGCACTGCACAAAAGATGAGCCTGAAACATGTGCAAAAAAACTTTCTGAATACCTGTTAAATGAATTTAAAAATAATGGCAAAGATATTAAAAATACAAAAATCGGTATAATCGGATATCATCCTGCAATAATTAAGCAAATGGTGGAAACATTTGGAAAAGACAATGTAATGGCAACAGATTTGGATTTTAACAATATAGGGAGAATAAAACATGGTATTGTAATATACCATGCAGATATGAACGAATATTTAATAAAAAATTCAGATATTGTTCTTTCTACTGGAAGCACTGCGGCAAATGGAACGATATTTGATATTGTTGAGATGGCAAAAAAATACAACAAAAGAGTAATATTTTATGGAACAACAGTTGCAGGAATAGCCAAATTATTAAATCTTGAAAGATTCTGTGAATGTGGGAAATAAATTTTTCTTATTATTTATATCCTTAATTTTTAATTTAAGGGGATATTATGCTTGAAATTAAAAATTTAAAAAAGAAACTAGATAATTTTACATTGAAAATTGACAATCTTAAAATAGAGAATAATGATTACTTTGTATTTCTTGGATTAAGTGGAAGTGGGAAAACTACACTTTTAGAAATAATAGCAGGATTTAGAAAGGCGGATGAGGGGAAATTAATTCTTAACGGTGAAGATATTACTAAAAAGCCTATCAATAAAAGGAAAATTGTAATGTGCAATGGAAGGTATCTTTTTCCCCATTTAACCGTAAAGGAAAATATAGGATTCGGCATAAAAAAAAGAAATAGTGAAAAGATAGAAAAAATTAAAAACACCTGTAAATTATTAAAAATAGAGCATCTATTGAATAGATATCCAAAAAATCTTAGTATGGGGGAACAACAACGAGTTGCCTTAGCAATGGCACTTGTTTTAGAACCTGAAATAATCCTTCTTGATGAGCCTTTGAACTCACTTGATAGATTGATACATGAGAGGTTGTTATATGAGCTCAGAGAAATATACAACAATTCAAATATTACATTTATACATGTTACCCATGATTTTAACGAGGCAATAGCTCTTGCAAAACATATGGCAATTATAAGAAATGGAAAAATTGAACAGATGGGAACTATTGATGAAATACTGAAAAAACCGAAGAATAAATTTATAGCAGAATTTACAGGAGTTAGAAATTTATTAAATGGAAGTATTAGGGAAGAAAATGGAAAATACATATTCAGCAATGGAAAAATAGATATCCATATGGGTTATGAATGCCAATGTGGGAGAGCTCTGATAGGAATAAGACCAGAGGACATAATGATAATAAGCCATTGTAAATGTCATTATAGAAACGAAAATATATATTCTGGAAAAATCGTTGAAATATTTCCTTCCAGTTTATGCACCTATCGAGTAATATTAAATGTTAATGGTTTAAATTTAAATTGTGAAGTGGTTAAGTGCAAAGCTGATAAAATGCAACTCAAAAAAGACTCTGATATAAATTTCTGTATAACTACTGCAATACCAATAAAAGAGCTCTGATTTATTTTTTAGGTCATTAAGTTTATCATTATAATTCATTACAAATTTCAACAATCAGCCAAAACAATGGCGGTAAAAACAGCAGCACGGCAATTATTAATAATTGGATACTTACTTACGGCAATTTTGGTATTATTTTAATTAACCAATAAGGCAATTCTTCGTTTTTATATATTACATTATTTACAACAATATTGATGCTATTGTTAATATACCAACCACATAAGCAAGTATCTCTACTGTTTTGTCCCCTCTGTATGGTCTTTTTAAGTCATTTGAGAACTCTTCAATTTCTTTCAATCTTTCATCATTTTTCACTGGTTGCATGTTTAATTTTACATTCATAATATCACCTTTTTTTTAATTTATTTATTTCTCCTTGATTATAGTAGTGTAAAAACTAATATATATACCTTTTTGCTCATGATAAATCATGACAATTGTTTTTAATGAAAAATAGTGAAATAGGGCTTTTTTAATATAATGATAAATCATGACAAATTGAAATAATATATAAATAATGTAAAGATAATAAATGGATGAATGGTGATAATATGTTCAGCATAAAAATGAGGGCGTCAAAAAAGGGAAATCATATATCGGGAGCTGAAACCATTGTGGATGATGAAAAATATATAGAGCTCACCACAAATGAATTTATAAAGAGAGCTCTATCTCATGAAAACGGAGCTCCCGATTTTATAAATATAAAGATTGAAAAAATCGATAAAAACGAAGTGAGATATATTAACCATTTGCCAATAAAAACCATAAACTGCAAAAATAAAGAGGAAGCAAGAAGAACGGCAAGAGATATTCTAAAAAAAGAAGGAATAAACGATGATTTAATAGAAAAGGCATTTGAAATAATTGATAAGGGAGGAATGAGAGGGGCTTCCATTCTAAATTTAAATGGGGAAAGATTAGAGCCAGACAAAGAAAGGGGCGTAAGGGTTAAAAACATCTCTACAACAAAGGAATTAAAAGAAAAAATTTTAAAAAACAATATTGGAACAGATAGAACAGTTGATGCCATTGCAATTGCATCTAAGGTAATAAGTTTAGGTGCGATTGCTGAGCTCTGCACATCGGATAACAAATCATATACTACTGGATATGTAACCACAAAGGACGGATATTTTAGAATAACCAACTTAAAAAAGGAAATTGAAAAGGGCGGAAGGGTATTTTTTGTTAAAAATGGTATAAATATTGAGGATTTGATTGATAAATTGGAGAATAAACCATATATTGTTAAATAGAATAATAAAAATAATAAAAAGAAAAAACGTGATATTATGCTAAAATCACAGCTTCAAAAGGAAATTG
>NZ_WAKW01000008.1 GCF_015523155.1 Methanothermococcus sp. | reverse complement strand
TTTACAGTTGTAGATGCAATGATTTTCAATTTTACAGGTTTTGAGGCATCCTTAATTTTTCCCCCTATTTTTATATCGTAGGTTCCAATGGGAACATTTGATTGGGAAACTACTGCTATACCTTCACTATTTGCATTTGCACTTTTTGTAACCCATATGCCAGTTTTTACAGAAACCGATAAATCATTTACATTTTCTCCGACAACCTTAAAATTATTTGGTGAGCTCGGTATTTCAACACTATTCATAATATATCCATAGTATGGTGCAGATACCATTGGATTTACTTCAAACCATGCCTGACAGTTTATATCTTCGTTTGGATTTGCTTTTCCAGTTAAGGATATATTTTCATCAATGTTTGGTATATATGGACTTATAAATATATTAGAGGCTGCATAATTTGAAGAGATAAAAATTAATCCTAAATAAAAAATTAATATCAGTTTTTTAATAATAACCACCCCTATTTTAAAAAATACCATAGAGAATATGTTATTTAAAATGTTTATAATTTTATAATAATTTTTATGTAATTATTAAAAAAGAAAAAGAAGAAAATATTTTTATTTTATTGTTGCTCTATTGCAACAAGTTTTTTATCTACTGTATCGTAGGCTATTCCTATTACATAGGCATTTGATACATTTTGTAGATTCAGCTGATATACTGGGTTATTTGTAGTTGGACTGTATGTTGCTGATGCTGTATCTGGTGTAAATATTGTTCCTACTATATCGTTTATTTTTGATGCATTTACTGTTATGAAGTCGTTGTTATTTACTATCAATTCGCTTCCGCTGTTTCCAACTACTGAGACATTGAATAAATTGTTATTTGGATTTGTTCCCACAACACTTACTTTTATTACTGCATTTTTATTTATCATAGCCAATCCATATCTTATTTTGTGTGCAGGAGTTTCATTTATTGAAATATTGTATGTTGAATCATTGGTGAAAGGATTTGTTCCAACAAATGTTAAGTTCATTTTATACTTCATTACTTCAAATCCACCTACTGCTAGGATTTTCACATAGGTAGCATCATATGGAGTATATCCTCCTTCTGTAATTACTACGGCTACATCTCCACTGAAATCACTTGCTGGTAATGTCCATGTGGCACTATTGCCAGATACTGTTTGGACGCAGTTGTATTTAGAGTATTGATTCATTTCAATAAGTCCAATTAAATCACTTGCATTTCCATTGAGCATCTTATTTATGGCATCTCTAAGTGAGCCCCTATCGCTTATTACTGAAAGTGTAACATTCTTACCATTCATATCTGCATTGTTGTAGGTTATTGTAATATTGTCTCCACTGTATGATATTTTGTTGAGGTTGTTCATTGCCTCTATTATCGATGCCACACTTGCGTTGTCTTTAAAGTATATTTCTATACCTTTGCTTGTATCTTTTTTATTAACAACATTTACATCTGCTGTTATGGATGGTAAATTAATAGTTTTTGTTCCTGTAATTGATAACGTATTGCTATCTTGTCCTTCAAATTCAATGGTTTTTCCATTTGCTATGACTTTTATTGCTGGTTTCTCTGATACTGGCTGAGCAACTGAAACTGTAATTACAGATGAAACTTCATAAACTCCGTCCGATACAGTTAATGTGATATCGTATGTTCCATCTGCTGGATAGGTTATGTTTATTGTTTTTTCACCATCGAGGTATGAAACACTCTGAGCTCCCGGTGCTTCCCATGTGAATGTTAAAGGAGCTCCTTCTGGGTCATAGGATTCTGATGCATTTATTAATACATTTAATCCATTTATATCAGGTGTACAGGATATTACTGGCGGTTGATTTATCGTTTTTACACTTAATGTAATACTCAACAAGGGGTCATCTTTCATAAATAATAGTAATATACCATTGGTTGCATCGTATTTGTAGTAGTTTCTTTGAGTTCCAGTTCCATTATATTTTGGAATAGCACCTAAACCATCCTTATATACATTATCTACTGAGTTATTTCCAATAGGTATAGCCACTACAACATATGTATCATTTGTAGATTTATTGAAGCTTATTTCAGTATTTACTGTTGCTTCATTTGTATCTTCGTCAATTGTAATGTTTTTAACATCAACTGATACATCATTTACATCCTTACTTGCAACAACCACAGGTCTTATGAGGTTTTCTGTCAATGTCGAGGTTTTTTGGATATTTTCTGCCCTGTCCAATGCATCTTTAATATTTTCTAAGTGTATTGTTGTATTTGCTATTGTGGATGTATTTGTTGTATTTGTTGTTGGTATTGGAATGTCCAGTGATCTATTTTCAATAGTTGTGTTTATAATAAATGCATTTGTTGTATTGTCGTTTATTTTAATACTTGTATTTTCTGCTGCTGCTGTATTTATAACCTGCAATGAAACAGTTTTATTTCCTGTTGTGGATATAGTTTCTTTTTTTGGTATTGCAATATCCATTACAAAGGTTTTGTTTATTTCTGGATGGTCATTCAAAGCAAATATAACTTTTGCTCTGTATGATTTTCCAGAGGTTAGTGCTGATGTATTTGTAATTGTGCATGTTATGTTATCAGTCGTGTTTATTGAATTAGCACTTGTGTTAGCACTAAGATTTCCTGTTGTAGTCTGAGTAGTTATTGATATGTTTTTATTTTGATAGTTTGTAATGGTTATCGGAATAGTTTCATTTACATTTCCACCAATAATTGTTTTTGATATATATCCTGGACTTACATCAAAGTATCTTAAATATACATTTGTTGATGATGTAGATGTTTGGTCTTTATCATCATATACTGTTAGTGTTGCAGAATATATCCCCTGCATTAAGTAGTTTCTTGATATTATTGTATAATTTGATTTTCCTGAAATGTTCATTTCATAACTAGTTCCATCACCGTATTTCAATACAATCTTTTTTAATTCTTTATCATCGCTTACATTTATATTAAATGTTGCCTTTAAACCATCAATTGAAACATTAAATTCATTTATTGTTGGTTTTTTATCTACTGATGGGGTTATTGGTGTTACTGTTGTTCCTCCGCGTCCTCCTGATGGCGTGGTTATCATTGAGGTAGGGGATAATCCCAATTTACCTGCGATATTTGATATAGTATCTGACATTGATGTGCTATCACTTGAAACTGAAATCCCTGATGCAAATGTAAGTTTTGAAATTATTTTATTTAATGTATCTTCTTTTGATGCAGGTATTGGGGCTATTGCACCCACATAACCATTAACAAAACTTACTATCGCATCTAAAATTGGATTTTCAGTTTTTTCTGCATAAACAACTGCAACATCTTTGTTTTTAGCATTTGGATTTATTCTTGGAACATATGCTAATGCAGTTTTTATAACTGAATCGTCACTGCCTGATGCAATTATGGTATTTTTTGCATGTGTTGATATGGTGTTTGTTATTATATTTGGAATTTTGTTACCGAGAATTATTGCATTTTCTGGTTTTGTAGTTTTTAACAAATCTGCCACTTCATTATCTTTATCCAATCCATAGTATATCACAGGAGCTCCGAAGCTCACTGCCACAGGGGTAATTTTTTCGTTAAACCCCTCTGCAACTACTATATTCTTTGCCATTTCAGGCTTTTCTTCTTTAATCAATTCATACATTTTTTGGGAAGTTTCAACTCTGGTTTCTCCCCATACCCTTTTAATATTATTTATATTTAATTTATTTATTTGGTTTTCCACATTGTTGCTAACTGCAACTGGACCACCGACAATTATTACTTTATTGATATTATTTCTTTCGAGCTCTCTTTTAGCATTATCCGAAAGTTTATCTGTTGGTGTGTATACCAGTTTGTACCCCATTGCTTTGGCGTATGGTGCTGCAACAACAGCATCCGCTGGGGTAGATACTACAACTGCTACATTTTTAGTAGTTTCTGAGGCAAAACCCAAAGGTAAAGCCCCCAGAATTATTATCAAAGATAGCAGTATGGAATAGGCTTTCATAACAATCCTCCCACTTTTATAGTTATTTTATTTTTAGAGAATTAACTTAATTTTTATTAATATTTATAATATTTGGTATTTATTAATTTAATATTGAATTTATATTTATTTACATAATATATTTATATACTATTTTGATATATTAACTTTATTGTTATATTTTTTCATATATACTCATTTATTTATATCGTTTTAAAAAATTAATAACGGTGTTTTAATGAAAATTCGAATAATATTGTTTTTCATCCTTTTAGCTCCAATGGCATACAGTAGCGAATTTAATGAGATATTACATACTTACTTCCAAAGTCTTATAGATGAAGGTCATGAAAATATGAATATGTTAATAGAAGGCAACAAAGCAGAGCCCCTGTCTGCAAATGTTTTTAATGTCTCAGAGAATTTAAAAAAACATGGGGTAAATCATACACTTTTAAAGATATCCCCAATTTTTGAGCAATATTACAATTCTATCAATAATATTACTATAAATTACAATAATATGATAGAACATAGAAATGTTAAGAATCCCTATGATTACATCATATTTAAGACATCTTTAAAAAATGTCCGTAATAATTTAATTGTTTTAAATAATTCACTGAATAATATAGATAATATAAAATTAAAAAATAGAAATGGAAATATTTTAAAATTCGACACTTCAAAGGTCAGAAGTGATATCAACATAATGTTAAAAGAAGCTGAATTATACTCCAATAAAATAAACAAAATTGCACCAGAGGGGTTTGTTATATATTCGGATAAAAGCACTGTTTTCATAGATTCAAAAATAACAATATATGGATATATTAATAATAAAAGAACGATAAATTCCATAACTCTCTACCACAACAATGATTCTTACAATATAACTTTAAAAAATAACAGTTTTTCAAAAACATTTTTAATAAATAGTCTTGGGAATCATATATTTTATGCAACAACACCGTCGGAAACATCAAATACTCTAAAAATATCTTGTTTAAAGATTCCAACACATATAAATGTAATCTACAAAAATAAAGAATATATTGACAATAATGTAAACTTAAAGATAGAATTATACGATTATTACGGCAATGAACTAAGGGATAATGTATATATCCAGTACCTAAATAAACATGAAAATATTAGAGCTCCTTTAAATTTAAACATCAAATCAAACATGGAAAAAAATATATCTATATATTTAGAATATAAAGGAAACAACATATACAGCACATCAAAAAAAATAATTACAATAAGATTTATAAGAATTCCTACATATATAACTGCAAATTATGAAAATAACAAAATAATTGGAAAGTTATTTGATAAAAACAACAATTTATTAAATAATAAAAATATCTATTTAAAAATAAATAACAAGACATATACCTCAAAAACAAAAAATGGAAGTTTTGAATTTAATATAAATAATACCTCTGATAAGTGTTATATCTTCTTTAAAGGGGATTCTAAATATTTACCATCTTCAAAGAAATTGATTAAAGATAAAAACACCATACTTATGTCATCTATTGATAACTCCAATATAAACAATAATAAATATATGCTATGTTTTATAGTATTGATAGTTTTGCTGGTTTTAATGACATATAAAATACAGAAACATAGGAATTTAGAAAATACAGTTGATGAAGGGGATGTGGGAATTATCTACAAAACAGTTAAAACTTTGAATATAAAAAGCATATATTTAGAATTTGAAAAATATATATCCAATAAAAAGTATGTTGAAGGGATAATTAAAGCATATTATTTATTTATAAGTAGATTGAATATTAAAAAATCTCTAACCCCAAGAGAAATATGTAAGATATATGGCAATATAGAAGGTTTGAAAAGTATAACAAAAATCTTTGAAAAGGTATATTATGGAAATATAAAACCCGAGAATGATGACATTAAAAAATATGACAAATTCTTTAAAAGGGATTAATATGAAAGATATAGTTGAATTTTTACAAAATGTGTTTATATCTTTTTTAAAATTAAGTTTTTTTAAGAAATTTTTTATAACATATGTTGGTTGTTGGATAGGTTTTTTCTCTATGCTCCTTTTTTCCAAGGCATTGTATCTTTTCTATACTAAAAATATAGTGACTACTGCAGGAGTTATTGCATCTAAAAAATTTGAAGTTATCTCTGGTGCAGTTTCATCGCATGTAGGGTATAATTATTTTTCAATAGTTTTATCCTATTTTATAAACAACTCCTTGGCTTGTACCATAATATTATTGACATTCCCAAGTATGGCTTATCTATATAAAAGAGACATGGTATATAATAGGAGCTCTCTTAGGGATTATTTAAATATTCTAATTTTATTTTATTTCATAGTTGTGATAAATCCAATGACAGGTATTATAGGATATAATATCGATTTAAAGAATATATTCGTCATATTTCCCCACGGTATTTTTGAATTTGCAGGATTTGCACTTTCAATAGTTGTAGGTATTGTAATAGCCAATAGAATTATTCCAATAAATAACGAACTAATAAAAGAGGAGAATACTTCAAGAAAAAACGAACATTACAAGCATTATATATCAAGAGGAATATTGATTGTAAAAATAATGGCAATATATTTATTGATAGGTGTTGCAGGGTTTTTGGAACCATTGGATTGGATGATTTACAACTACGCAATACAAAATAATTTAAACGTTTTGGATATTATGATAAAAGTTTATATGCATCTTTTAATGAATTTTTAAATTTTATTTAGTTTTTATATATTTTAGTCTCTCTCCTCTATATATACAAGGCTAAAAATATGTATGTGGTTATATATAATAACATTATAACATAAGGTGATTAAATGGATAATAAAAAAAAGCTTATTTTATTTGATTTGGACAGCACATTGATTAATTGTGAAACAATCGATGAAATAGCTAAGGTTGCAGGTGTCGAAGATGAGGTAAAAAAAATAACCAAAGACGCCATGAATGGTAAATTGGAATTTGGAGAAGCTCTAAAAAAAAGAGTATCTCTTTTAAAGGGATTACCTATGGAAAAAATAATGAATTTAGTTTCAAATTTAGAATTGACAAAGGGAGCAGAAGAAACAATTAAAGAACTTAAAAAAAGAGGGTATATAACAGGTGTTGTAAGTGGAGGTTTTACCATAGCAACAAACAGAATAAAGGATATCCTTGGTCTCGACTATGCCTATTCAAATGAACTTATAACAAAAGAGGGGAAATTAACTGGGGAAGTGATAGGTCCAATAATGAGCTCACATGCAAAGGGAGATATATTGGAAGAAATAGCAAAAAAAGAAGGCATTGACTTAAAAGATACAGTAGTTGTTGGGGATGGTGCAAATGATATAAGCATGTTTAAAAAAGCAGGTTTTAAAATAGCATTTTGTGCAAAGGATATTTTAAAGAAAAATGCAGATATTTGTATAGATAAAAAGGATTTAAGGGAAATTTTAAAATATACAATATAACATCCATACTAAAATAAATCTAAAAATATTTATATATACTGTAATATATTTATATTATATTCACAAATTAGGGTGTGAAAAATGGAAACTACTACCATAAAAAAAGAACTTGAAAATCTAAATAATAAAATAAAAGAGCTCTATGAAAAGGCAGAAGAAATAAAGGAAAAAAGAAATAGTGCAAATAAAGAGGTAAAATCACATAAGGAAAAAAGAGAAAATATAAATAAAATAGTTAAAGAAAAAATAGAACTTATAAGAACTCTAAAAAAAGAAAGGGGAGAGTTATTAACCGAATTTAAGGAATTAAAAGTAAATAAAGATTCAATAAACCAAAAAATACAGCAGCTGGAAACAATAATCGAAACCAAATGTCCATCTTTGGAGAAGGAGAGGGAGCTCGTAGCTGAGATTGAATCCTATAAAAAGCTTCTTGAAAAAAGCAATATTATTGACCAACTAAACAAAAAAATAGCCGAGATTTCAGAAGAAATTTCAGGATTTGTTAAAAAATCAGCAGAAGAACATGAGAAGGTTCTAGAACATGCAAAAATAAGTGCAGAAAATCATCAAAAGTTAATGGAAATATATGCTCAAATAAATAAATTAAAAGAAAAATCTAAGGAATTGTATCAAAAATTAAAAGAATCCAATAAAGAGAATGAAAAGGAAAAAGAAGAAAATAAAAGAGAAAAAAGAAAATCACAATAATAAAAAATAAAATATAAGTAAAATAATAAGAACGGTAATCTAATATTAAAATGATTAATAAGTGTGTTAATAATGGTAGGCATGATAATAAAGCCATATAAAGTAATAAATGAACTTTCAAAAAAATATCCCCTTAAAAATGAAGAAAAAATACTCCTTGGAACTGATGGAAGTATAACCAATATATTGGAAATATTATTCAACGAAGAGGTTGTTGTAAAAACTACCCATCAGGAGGTAAGGAACAACACAAGTTATAGGAGTGTAATACTTGAAATTAAGGGGATTCCTTTAATATATGCAACTTCAAAGATTTCTCTCAAAATCATCAACAATGATTATCTAAGAAAAAATATAAAAAAAGACTTATTATCTGCGAATATTCCTATCGGAAAGATATTAAAAATCCATAATTTGGAAACACGAAGGGAGATTAAAAATATTGATTACAAAGAAATAGATGATACTGTTAAATCGTACCTTAAAACAGATAAAAAGGCACTACCTCAAAGAACCTATAATATAATTTATAACAGCAAGGTTCTTATGGAAATTACTGAAATATTTAATATAGGCGAATATTTAGAAAATTAAAAAATAAGGGAGATTGTTATGAATTCTAAGCTTCACGAGGCCACGTTTTATGAACCTATGGACAAAAATATGGTTAGATGTAATTTATGTCATAGACATTGTATAATACCTGAGGGGAAGAGGGGATTTTGTAGAGGAAGAGAAAATATAAATGGAGTATTGTATGCCATAAATTATGGAAAGGTATGTTCTGTTGCAATTGACCCCATAGAGAAAAAACCATTATTTCATTTTCATCCTGGTTCATCGGTATTTTCAATTGCCACAGGAGGTTGCAATTTTAGATGCAAACACTGTCAAAATTGGCAGATAAGTCAGTTCCCACCAGATGAAATCCCATATACTGAATTATATCCAAAGGATATTGTAGAAACTACTTTAAAATATAAATGCGATGGAATAGCATACACTTATACGGAACCAACGATTTTTTATGAGCTTATGTATGATACAACAAATATTGCAAGGGAAAAGGGATTATATAATGTAATGGTAAC
Source organism: Methanothermococcus sp. (assembly GCF_015523155.1). GTDB lineage: Archaea > AGJL01 > Methanococci > Methanococcales > Methanococcaceae > Methanofervidicoccus. Next base: position 18,727 of record NZ_WAKW01000008.1, on the reverse strand, counting down.
AAATGGGTATATTGAGAAGGAACCCCTTAAACATTTGAAAATAGATGCCATGAATATAGATATAAAGGGCAATGAAAAATTCTATAAAGAAATATGCTCTGCAAAGTTGGAACCTGTATTAAAAACATGCATACTTGCAAAGAAATTGGGCATCCATGTGGAAATAACCAATTTAATAATACCAACATACAACGACAATATAGATGATATAAAATATATAATAGAATTTGTAAAGGATAAATTAGGTAAAGAAACCCCACTTCATTTTACAAGATTTTATCCCGATTATAAATTAACAAATGTCCCACCAACTCCTGTGGAAACACTAGTGAAAGCAAGGGAATTGGCACTGGAAGAAGGTTTAAAGTATGTATATGTTGGAAATATCCCAGGTCATGGGGGAGAAAATACATACTGCCCAAACTGCGGAGCTCTGTTAATTGATAGAACTGGATTTTCAATAACAATAAACAATTTAGATATATCATCGGGAACTCCAAAATGTCCAGAATGTGGAGAAATTATTGACATTATTATTTAATCTTCTTTATTTTTTGTGAGAGTATGAAAATTAAGGAAGGTGTTAAAGAAAAAAAATATTATGGCATAAATAAAAATGTTTTTTTGTTGAGTATTGTTAGTTTTATAAATGATATAAACAGTGAAATGATTATGCCTATTTTACCAATGTTTATATCATCATTGGGAGGTTCAAGTTTAATTGTTGGTTTAATTGGGGGATTAAGGGATAGTATAGCTAGTATTTTAAAGGTAGTATTTGGATATTATTCAGATAAAACGGGAAAACGGAAGATTTTTGTTTTTTCAGGATATTTTGCCTCGTCCATATTTAAATTTTTATTATCTCTTTCAAAAACATGGTCAGGAGTTTTGTTTTTTTCAGTATTTGAAAGGATTGGAAAAGGTGTTAGAACTGCACCAAGGGGATGCCATGATAGCCGATTCAACAGAGGTGGGAAAAAGAGGAGTGGGTTTTGGCATCCATAGGGCGTTTGATACATTTGGAGCCATTATTGGTTCAATAACAGTCTTTATATTATTTTGGTTTTTAAAATATGATTTCAACAAAATTATATTGATTGCCGCAATAATTTCATTTTTTACACTTATTCCTCTTTATTTTGTTAAAGAAGTATCGGGCAATAAAACAAACCTATCATTAAAAATAAGCTTAAAAAATCTATCGAAACCCCTTAAACTGTTTATATTAGTTTCAGCCATATTTACACTGGCTAATTTCAGCTATATGTTTTTCGTACTGAGAGCTTAGGAATATTTCACTGGTGAATTATCTGTGGGAATGCCCATTTTACTGTATGCTTTATTTAATATATTCTATGCATCATTTGCCATTCCATTTGGGATTCTTTCAGATAAGATAGGGAGAAAAAAGGTTATTATTTCAGGCTATTTTTTTATACGCCTTAACTTCTTTTGGTTTTGCATACTTTCATTCTTTGAATTGGTTTATCCTATTGTTTGCATTATATGGTATATCTTATGCCATAATTCAAGGAAATCAGAGGGCTTATGTTTCTGACCTGAGCTCAGACGAAATAAGGGGGACAGCACTTGGAACATTCCACACGGTTGTAGGATTAATAAGCCTACCTTCCAGTTTAATAGCTGGATATTTATGGCAAATCAATCCTAAAATAACCTTTATATATGGGGGAATTGTTGCATTTATTTCCGGTGCAGTTTTTTATATGTTATATTTAATAAATTATAAATAATTTATATTTATTATTACTATTTTATTAATCGCTGTTGCATCATTACTACAATTATTATAATCATCATCATAAATCTATGTAATTAATAAGTAATACTTGTGAAATCATGTTTCAGGAAGATAAAAAAAGAACCATGGAAAAGCTAAAAGAGGCAATAAAAAATAATTTTGTAGATAAAGAGGTAATGTTTATAGTGGATAAAATAAACGAAATGGAGAATTATTATACTACGAGCTCTTGTGCAGGAAGATGCGGTATTATGGAATTTCCAAAGAATAAAAATCCGAAGATATATTCAAAATGGCTTGGAAAATGGCACCATTATGCAAAGGAAGAAGAATTATTTGAAGCAATTAATAAAAAATCAGAAAATTTTGAAACCATGGTTTTTGTAATGAATTCTCCAATTTTGCATGTTGCGTCAAAGGATATAATCCATGCAAAAAAACTTCTCGAACTTGCAATTCATAACGGTTTAAAGGCATCGTCCATAAAATCCATAACAGATAGGAGAATAATAGTTGAAATTTTAAGCACATATAAAATGGATGTTCCAATAGGCATAAATGGTGAGCTCTTAGTGGATAATAATTATTTAAAAATGTTATTAAATATTGGAAATAAGAAGCTTGAAAAATCAAGAGAATGTATCAATCGACTTTATAAAGTGTTATAATTAATTTTTATATAATGTTATATTTATTAAACCTAAAAAGAAAAAGGAAAAATAAAAATAAAAAAAGATGATAAAAATGTTTAAAATTAAGGATATTATTACAATATCGGATTATGTAACTATCATAAATATTATTTTTGGTATGCTTGCCATATTGTTTCATGATTTCAGATTTATATACATAGCAATAGTTTTTGATGCTATGGATGGTTATATTGCAAGAAAAACTAATACCGTGTCAGATTTTGGGGCAGAACTGGACAGTATCTGTGATGTTGTTAGTTTTGGGGTAGCTCCTGCTTATTTACTTTATTATTATTTCGAAGGAACATTTAGCTTAATTGCATCATTGGTATTTCTCATATGCGGAGCTCTGCGGTTGGCAAGATTTGGTATATTGGATGTTAAGTATTTTGTTGGGCTTCCCATACCTGCGGGAGCTTTGGTTCTAAGTATTACCTGTGAATTGTTTTTGAGATATTCCAATATTGTAGGATATAATTTTAGTGATATAATCGTTCCGATATTGGCAGTATTGTTTGGATTGTTGATGATAAGTGATATTAAATATCCAAAATATCCAAATAAAATAGGAATGGCAATATTTGCGATTTCGCTAATTTTGGCAGTATTTGGAATATTTGAGCCATTGGCAGTTTGTGCTATTGGATATATTGGATATGGTGTTTTAAAAATGGATATTGAAAAATAAAATAAATAAAAAGGGTATGAATATCAAAATATGGAGGTTTTCATCTCTATATTGCTATATTAGAACTCCCTCTCAGTAGAGTATTTAACTTCTTCATCTCCAAATAATTTATTCACCATCCAATCCACATTAAATTCTTCTAAATCCTTATATCTTTGACCTACCCCTAAGAATAAAATAGGTTTTCCAATGGCATAGGCAATGGAAAGTGCTGCGCCACCTTTTGCATCTGCATCTACTTTTGTTAATATTACACCATCTATATTAACGGCGTTGTTGAATTCCTCAGCCTGGATTATGGCATCGTTTCCAGCAAGGGCATCCCCTACAAATACAACCAAATCAGGTTTTGTTACCCTTATTACTTTTTTAATTTCATCCATTAAATTAATATTTGTGGCCTGTCTTCCAGCAGTATCTGCTAAAACTACATTTATCCCTCTGGCTTTTGCATGTTGTATTGCATCGTATATTACAGCAGCACTATCCGCACCTTTTTGATGTTTTATAACTCTAACATTTATATTTTTAGCATGCTCTTCAAGCTGTTCAATTGCTCCAGCCCTAAATGTGTCTCCTGCTGCTAAAACCACAGAATATCCTCTTTCTTTTAATTTATATGCAAGTTTTGCTATCGATGTAGTTTTTCCTGTTCCATTTATACCTACAAATACTATCACAGCAGGTTCCTTTAATTTTTTCTTCTCCTCTATCAATTGATATATATCTATATTTTTTTGAGATAATATTTCTTTTATGGCATTTTTTAAAGCGTTTAATGTAATCTTTTCAGGGTCATCTTTTGCCGTTATTTTTGTTCCTACAAGCTGATTTTTTAATGATTCAACAAGTTTTTCGACGACATCATAGGCAACATCAGCCTCTAATAATTCCAGTTCCAATTCTTCCAAAACATCTTCTATATCATCCTCGGTTAATACAACATCTTTACCAAGGGCTTTTTTTATAGTTTTTGTTATTTTATATCTATCAAAGAATCCAATTTTTTTTTTCTTTTCAACACTTTCAGTGGATTTTTCTCCTATCTCTGAATTATTATTTGTATTAGTTATATTATTTGCATCTTTCACATTTGCCTCTGTTCTGGATTCTACTTCTTTTTTTCCTAAACTGATTGATTTAGCTATTCCTTTTTTTTCAGAGCCTGATTTTTCCTTCTTTTCATTCTTTATTTCATTGGTCTTTTGCGATCCCTTATAAGTTTCAGTATTAATATTAGCAAAGCTTTCTTCGTGATTTTCTTCGGTTATCCCCTTTGAATATATCTTTTCAGTTAATTTTAAAACTGTTTTGTTTAATTTTTCCTTTAAACTTCCAAACATGATACCACCGTAAATAAAATATATAATTTATTTAATAATGAGTTTTTTTTGTTTTTATAGTTATTTTTATTAATTATTAGTAATTGTGGCATAATAATACACTAAATAGAAATATTTATATAGAACAATTGAGGTATAATATTATAGAAAAAAATGGGGTGAAAAATATGTTTGGAAGAGATCCATTTTCAGAGATTGAAAAATTGATGGCTGAAATGTTTATGTCTCCAATGGGTGGAATGAGAACTATGAAAATGAGTTCAGGAGGTCTTGAAGTTTCTGGTAAAGGATATATGCCAATTACATTGATTGAAGGGGACAATAATATAAAAGTCATAGCAATGATTCCAGGTGTAAATAAGGAAGATATTGTAGTTAATGCTGTTGGAGACACCTTAGAAATTAGGGCAAAAAGAGCACCATTGATGATAACAGAATCTGAAAGAGTTATTTATTCAGAAATTCCTGAGGATGGAGAAATATATAGAACAATAAAATTACCTGCAACTGTAAAAGAGGATACAGCATCTGCCAAATTTGAAAATGGTATGCTTATAGTAGATTTACCAAAGAGTGAAGTATCCATTAAAAAAGGTATTAATATTGAATAATTAATTATTATATTTTAATTTGCTTAAATTCCACAATCCTATTCTATTTTCTTTTGCATATCTTTCTTCTTTTAAATATTCATTTTTTAATTCAAAATTAGACACATAAACCCTAGCATATCCATTTTTAATCAATTCTTCGTTAAAATCCCTTCCATCCACATATATGTATGCGAGATATCTGCCGTAATATCCTTTTTTTGGAGCTTTGTTATCAAAAACTACAACAACAGTCTTATTTCCCAGCTCGTTTTTTGCATAATCTTTTGCCTTATAACCCCACACTTTCAAATAAGTTATATTAGTAATTGGATGGTTGTTGATATAAAATTTTTCCGGACTATTCTTGTGATATATCTCTGGTGTATCAACACCTAAAAGTCTTATTTTATACTTTGTTCCGTTTTCAGCCATAACCCATATTGTATCACCATCTGTAATTTTTATAACCTTGGCAGTAAAATGCTCGTGGTTATTGATAAAATTATTTGCATTGTTGTAGTTGTTATTTATATGTATATCCAAACATTCAGAAAAAGCTATAAAACTACTTATAAATAATAGCACCCATACTAGCATAAGTTTTTTAATAATCTCACCTCCATAATATATATGCAATTATTAGTTAATTCATTTATTCCACTATATTATAAATTTTACAGTTGATAATATGGATTTAATTTTAAATTTAATAGTATTGTTATTGGTAGTTGTTTTAATCTTTTTGTTTTGGAAGTATTTAAAATTAAAAGAAGAGATAGAGCTCAGGGCATTAAAGTTATTCGATGAATGGAAAACCATTGAATTAAAAAGAGAAGTTGATGAAAAAGCAAAAATTTTATTTAAAGAGTGGAAGCAGAAGGAGGAAAAAAATATAAGAAGGGACGCCATTAAAAGAAGCGAGGCTGTTGTAAAGGGTAAAATAATAGAAAATTTAATTCCATACTTTCCAGAATTTAAATACAATCCAAAGGATGCAAGATTTATTGGAAGTCCTGTGGATTTTGTAGTATTTGATGGATTAAGTGAAAGAAATTTAAGAAAAATAGTATTTGTAGAGGTAAAAACTGGAAAAAAAGGGACTTTATCAAATAGGGAAAAACTTATTAAAAAATGTGTAGAAAACAAAAATATCAAATATGAATTAATCCACCATAGTCATAGTTACGAAAAATCCTAAAAATAATGAAAATTTTATCTTATTTATGTTATAAATAAAAAAGAAAAAAAGTTATTTAATTTATTCCTCTTTCACTTCTTCGGTTTCTACCTTTTCTTCTACTTCTGCGGTAGATTCTTCGGTTTCTTCTGGTTCAGGAGCTTCTACTGGTTTTCCAAACTCTAAAACTTCTGATTTATAAACTTCTACTCTTTTCATAGGGAATATTTTTTTGCACTCCCCATATATTTTTGAACCCAATCCACCTAACAACATAGCTTGAACAAATTCTGGGAATGTTGCGTTTTTAGCCATATCTCTGACAATTTCTTCCATTTTCTTTCTTATGTCTGTTTTGTGGTGGTCTCTTGCTCTAACTGCTGTTAAAACCATAGCTTTAACTCTTAACTTGTATCCATCTTTTGTTCTTACATCTGTGATGGTTGTTATTTTACTTCTTCTTCTTCTAATTAAGGATTTTAAATATTCTCTTGTTGTATCATGACCAACAAATTGGGTTGTTGCGTTTGTTCCGCTAACTCCGTCTATTTTGAAGTACATTCTTATCATGTGTTTTGAGTGGTCATTTGTTAAATCTTTTAAGCTTGTTTCTGCAACTCTTCCAATAACTAATGATGGGTCGTTTGCAGGAGTATGACCTATTAAATCTCCACCGAATGACTGTGGGGTATATATATTATACCATGATTTTGTTTTCCAAGTATCTCTGGCCACTCTTCTTCCTTTGCCAGCCCTAGCTTTCATTCTTGCCATGAATTACACCTCATTAGTGATATTACGATATATTTGTAATTTAAATAATTTATTAAATAATTATATATAGGCAGGTATTTTTAATTTATTTACACAATATTTTCAGTTAAATCCTCATAATTTCTAACAGGTCTTGAAGAGTTTGCATATATTCTTTTTATTTTTCTTGCAATTTCCCTTTTAAATGTTCCTTTTTCAGTTTTTATCATCTTTATTTTAAAGAACATCCTTCCTACTCGATATGTTGTTTCATTATCGAATACATAATCTTGAGGAACTAATATATTGATGGAATAGGTGGTATCTCTATCGTTTATAGAAATACCAACCTTTTTAGGTATGTTTAGAGATTTTGCCCATATCGTTTGTATATCTTCAACCTTTGATGACATAACCCTCTTTGTAGTTTCTATACTGGTTATTTCCACATCCTCTCCAAAAATATTTATGATATCCCCGACTTTTAAAACTTCATCCACTGGAAGCTGAGAAACCTTTTTTTCAGATTCCCCGTATCTGCTTATAATTACCTTCACATCTTTTAGTTTTATATTTTTTTCAACATCATGGACATATCCGCAGTTCAAACACTTTACAGTTAGCTTTATGTGTTTTTTTGACTCCTGCCTTTTTAATATATCATGAGGGGTTATGTCGTCGCAAATTGGGCATTCAAATAATAATTCTTCATCCATTTTAATCATCCTATGGCATAGTAAGGTATGCTAAATAATACATTTTTATATTTTTGCATCCTCAAATTATTTGTATTAATATATATTAACTTTTTTATATTTATCTTCTTCTCCTTCCTCTCTGGAACTGTTGTGGTGTGATTTTTACCTTAACATTCATAGCCTTTTCCAAGAATTCTTCATATGTGAATGGTACATCTTCACCAATCAATCCTCTGTTTTTCATGTATTCTCTTGCTATGAGGTAGTATATTAATGAAACTGCTTTTCTACCTTTGTTGTTTGTTGGGATTATGAAGTCGATAAATGAGGTTAAATGTTCTGTATCGCACATTCCTACAACAGGGATTCCGATTTCTATTGCTTCTTTTAATGCCTGTCTATCTACCCTAGGGTCGCTTAAAAATAGAACCTCTGGTTCAAGGAATTTTCTTGATGATGGGTTTGTCAATGTTCCTGGAACAAACCTTCCTGCAACTGTGGTTATTCCAGTAATTTGACCGAATTTCTTCAAAGGACCTACTGAGTAAATTCTTCTTGAAACTGCTAAAATATCTTCTGGTTCATAGTTTGATAAGAATTTTGCAGCCAATCTTATTCTCTCATCTGTTTTTCTAACATCTAAAACATAAAGTCCATCAGACCTTACTCTGTAAATAAACCTTTTCATGTCTTCTGTTTTTTGCTGAGTTCCTATGTGAATTCCAGACGCCAAATATGTGTCCAATGTTGTCAATAGGTTTTCATCTGTCATATTTGCTCCTCCAAAAAAGTGGTTTTCTGGCTTAAAAACAAAGCCATCTTTTCATTTAGATTAATATGTTTAATTTAGGTTGTTTTATATTTATATTTAATCCATATCGTTTGCTTTTAGCGGTTAAACTACTTTAAAAAATTAACAATAGCATAATATATACTATAATATATATAGTTTTCTGATGAAAAGGATATACTTAGAAGCAATAAAAATGCCATAGTTTAAATATTATGAATATATTATCTAAAATAAAAATATTAAATAAAAATTCTATTTTAGGTTATATATAATAATTATTTATTTATATTAAATTTTATATTAAATTAATGGTGATTTTATGATATATTTAACATTTGCACCTTATGGAGCATTTGCTTTGGAATCAGATGGAAATTTAGAGAATTTAACAATAGATGATATAAAATACTGCAAAATCTTTGAGGAAGAGGATATTCCTAAGATTATGTATGATTTGAGGAATGGAAATTTTGAAATTGTTGAGGAGCTAAAAAAAGAATGGAATATAACTAACGACGAAGGAATGGAGGAAGAAATAAATATTGAACTATCTGAAAACGAGCCAAATATTGCAGGGGAGCTTATAAGGAAAAACCTATATGAACTAGGTAATAAATACAATGTTTTTAAAGATTATGATGATTTTATTGAAAAAATGAATTTATGGGGCACCGAATTTACAAAATTGCTCATGAAAAAATCTTCCGAGGAAGGAGATAAGTTAATAATCCAAACTGTAAGTGCATTGGATGATTTAGATGAGAGCTTAAATTTATTCTCCGAGAGATTTAGAGAGTGGTATTCATTATACTTCCCAGAGATGGATAAATTGATAAAAAAACACGAGCTCTATGTAGATGTGGCATCCACATACACAGAAAGGGATAATTACACAAGAACAAGGCTGAAAAAATCCCTCCCTTCAAAGCTTGCAAGAACATTATCCACAGTTGCAAAAAAATCAATGGGTGCAGAGTTGTCAGAGAGGGATTTGGCAGTTATAAAAATATTTGCAGAAGAAATAAAATCAATGTATAATCTCCGAGAAAATTTACAGAAGTATTTGGAAGAATTAATGGAAGAAACTGCTCCAAACTTGACAAAAATGGCTGGTTCATCATTAGGTGCAAGGTTAATAAGTTTAACCGGTGGGATTGATAGATTATCAAAACTTCCAGCATCCACAATACAGGTGATAGGTGCGGAAAAGGCATTATTTGCACATCTTAGAGAAGGAGCTCTACCTCCAAAACATGGTGTGATATTCCAGCATCCTCTTCTTCAATCATCACCGTGGTGGATTAAAGGTAAGGTTGCAAGAGCTCTCGCATGCAAACTTTCAATTGCAGTTAGGGCAGATGTATTTGGAAACTATATTGCAGATGAGCTCCTGGAAGACCTCAATAAAAAGGTCGAGTCTATAAAGGAAAAATACCCAGAGCCAAGAAAGAAAAAACCAGTAAGAAGAGATGACGATAGAAGAGGTAAAAAAGGAAAAGGAAGAGGAGAAGCCAAGGGTAAGGGAAAAGGTAGAAAAGAAGATAGGGCTAAGGGTAAGCCGGGTGGAAAAGGAAAGGATAAGCAACCAGAAAAATCATCAAAACCTAAGAAAAAATCAGAAAAAACAAGACAAAAAAATCATAAAAAAGACAGACCAAAAACTGAGAGAAAAGTAATAGGAAAAACATCCTCTAAATTATAAATTAAAATATTCGGTGATACTGTGAAAATTAAGGAAATTTTTGATAATATTTACGAAGTAGATATGGGCGATGGAATAAGAAGAATCGCTACAAAATCGCTGGTTCCATCAAAAAGAGTATATGGGGAAAAATTAATTGAAGTAGATGGTATAGAATATAGAATTTGGAATCCCAATAAAAGTAAGTTGGGAGCTTCCATAATAAATGGATTAAAACACATGCCAATCAAAAGAAGCACAAAAGTCCTTTATTTGGGAGTATCCGCAGGAACAACACCATCCCATGTTGCAGATATAACTGAGAGCTCACCAGTTTATTCTGTGGAATTTGCACCAAGGATTATGAGGGAGTTTTTAGAAGTCTGCAACGATAGGAAAAATTTAATCCCAATATTGGGGGATGCAAATGCCCCAAATACTTACTCAAATATAGTTGAGAAAGTAGATGTAATTTTTGAGGATGTTGCACAGCCAAATCAGGCAGAGATACTTGTAAAAAATGCAAAATGGTTTTTAAAAGAAAATGGATATGGAATGATTTCCATAAAAGCCAGAAGTGTCGATGTTGTTAGAAATCCAAAAGAAATATTTGAGGAACAGAAGGAGATTTTAATAAACGGCGGTTTTGAAATCATTGACGAGGTAAATATTGAGCCATTTGAAAAAGACCACATGTTATTTGTTGGAATTTGGAAAGGAGAAAATTAATAAAAAATAATAATTAATATGATAATTAAATATTTATTCTACTTTTTATTTTATTTTAATTTTTTTATATTTTATTTAAATAGTTGATATTATTATATTTTAATAAACATGATAATTTTTAGTTATAGATGGTGATAAGATGAATAATAAATTTAATCCAGAACAACTTGTCGAATGGGACAAAAAATATGTTTGGCATCCATATACGCAGATGAAAGAATATGACCCGCCATCAAAAAATATAATTGTAGAAAGGGGCGAAGGAAACTACTTAATAGACATAAACGGAAAGAAATATCTTGATGCAGTTTCTTCCATATGGTGCAATCTTTTCGGACACAGTGAAAAAAGAATAATTGATGCAATGAAAAATCAAGCTGAAAAAATATGCCATTCTACGCTTTTAGGCTGTGGAAATGTCCCTTCAATAGTTTTAGCAAAAAAACTTGTTGAAATCACCCCGCCACATTTAAATAAGGTATTTTATTCAGAAGATGGTGCGGAAGCTGTGGAAATAGCTGTTAAAATGGCTTTTGAATATTATCAATTAAGGGATGGTAAAAAAAATAAAAGAACAAAATTTGTTTCAGTGAAAGAAGGTTATCATGGAGATACAATTGGAACAATGAGTGTGGGGGGTAGTGAAACATTCCACGGATTTTTTAAACCACTTTTATTTAAGGGCTATCATGCGAATGCCCCATACTGTTATAGGTGTGAATACCACAATTTCAAGGATACCGATGAGAGAAATGAAAAAGGATGCAGTATGAAATGCCTTGAAAATATGCTGAATCTTATAGAAGAGCATAAGGATGAACTGTTTTGTGTAATTCTTGAAGCAGGAGTAATGGGTTCAGCTGGTATGATTCCATACCCTGATGGGTATATCGAAGAAGTTGCAAAGAAATGTAAGGAAAACGACATAATACTAATACTGGATGAAGTGGCAACCTTTGGAAGATTGGGAAAATACCTTTTTTCAGATAATGAAACATTAAAGAAACTGGAAAAACCAGACATAATCACCCTTGGAAAAGGGATAACTGGCGGATATGTGCCACTTGCAGCAACCATTACAACGGAAGAAATATATAATCAGTTTTTAGGAGATTTTGAAGAATGCAGGCAGTTTTTCCACGGACACACATATACAGGAAATCAAATATTATGTGCTGCATCAATTGCCACAATGGACATGCTAAAAAATGATGGGGTATTTGAAAATATCGAGGAAAAGATAAAACTACTTCATGACTCATTGGATAAATTGAAGGAACTGGAACATGTTGGAGATATTAGGAAGAAAGGTTTTATGATTGGTATAGAGCTCGTAAAGAACAAAGAAACTAAGGAGCCATATCCTTATGAATTTAAGGCAGGGTATAAAGTTGCGGATAAATTACTTGAAAAGGGCATATATATGAGACCAATATTTAATACGCTGATAATTATTCCACCATTGACAATTACTGAGGAAGAAATAAAGTTTTTATGTGATAAATTATATGAGGCAATTAAAGAAAGTTTGTAATTTTAGTAAATAATACTGGATATTGACTAATTAATAACCTTAGGTATTATTATGATAATAAGAGAAATATATCGGCAGACCCTACATATAATATTTGGAATCATTGTAGCTTTTTCCGTCCTATATATTGGAAAAGCACCCCTTATACTACCATTATTTATTTTAATATTAATTGGAATTTTATTGTATTATTATTTAAAAGAGCATTATATTCCAATAATATCTGATTTACTTAATATGTGTGGAAGGGACAATGAATGTGGAAAAGGGGCTATTCTATTTGCAATTGGTTTGTTGATAACATTGATTATAATTGAAGATATTAACTCTGCATTTTATTCCATACTTGTTTTTGCTATTGGAGATGGACTTGCCACATTAATTGGAGTTAGAGGAAAATTAAAAATAAAATATTTTGGAAAAACTATTGAAGGATTTTTGGCATTTTTTATTTCGGCATGTATTATATTATATTATCCTTATGGAATGTATGGAATTATTGTTGCATTTATTGGTGCCTGCGTCGAGTTTGTTAGTAAAAAAATAAAAATTGATGACAATTTAATACTTCCAGTTCTTATAGCTATTATTTTGGAATATATTAATAAATATGGGCTATTAAAATAATTATCAATATAATTATTAATATAAATTATTTAATAAATAAAAAATTGAAAGGGAGATTATGACATTTGTTCCAAAAACACATCCAAGATACAAATCATTATTAAATCGTGAAAAGGTAGTGGAAGCACTAAATAAAGGAATACTTGCAAAAGCTGGGCTTACTGCACACGGTAGAGGAGAGGCATTTGATTATCTCATTGGTGAGGAAACCATAGATATAGCATTAAAATCAATAAAAGCTTCTGCGGCAATGCTCGTATTAGCGAAAAATCCAGTAATTTCAATTAATGGAAACACAATAGCCCTTGCAAAAGACGAAATTGTTCAACTTGCAGAAGAATTAAACGGCAAAATAGAGGTAAATCTATTTTACAGAACAAAAGAAAGAGAAGAAAACATAAAAAAAGCTTTTGAAGAAGATTCAAATATAAAGGAAAAACTAAATAATAATAAAATAAAATTACTTGGAATAGATGACGCAGATAAGCAAATACCTAATTTAGACAGTCTAAGAGGTAAGGTTTCAGGAGAAGGAATATATTCCGCAGATGTTGTGCTTGTCCCTTTGGAAGATGGAGATAGAACAGAAGCTCTTGTAAATATGGGTAAGAAGGTAATTTCCATTGATTTAAATCCACTTTCAAGAACTGCGAGGAAATCCACTATTACAATAGTAGATGAACTGACAAGATGTATCCCATTATTAACAAAATATGTTAAAGAATATAAAAAAATGGATAAACATGAGCTCCGAAAAATTATAGATGAATATGATAATAGAGAAAATTTGAAGGAGATGTTAAATTATATTTCCAATAGGTTAAAAAATATAGATTTGGAATAATTTTATATTTTTATTTTTATATTATGGATTATTTTGTAATTTTATCAATTGGTATGTTTATATAATCTTTTTGTTTAATCTTATCCCTAAGATTATTTACAATTTTTTGTAAATCATACAAATCTACTTCATTAGTTCTTTTTAATAAATGATATTCTTCCATATTTTTAAAATCAACATCATTTTGATATGATTCTAAAATTTTTTTACAGAATTCTACTTTACGCATTCCATCAAAATCATAAGGTCTTGTTCCTTCATAGGTTAAAATACCACCATTTGGAAGTTTATATTTGAATATTTTAATTTTCTTTTCAGAATTGTCAAAATAATCACAAACATCTTTTAATGTTTTTGATGGCATTGGAATCCCTATCTGAGTTTTAATTTTATGATGTACATTAATAAAGGCTTCTTTAACAGGTTTTAATTTAATCTTTCTACTTCTAAATAAATTTAATATGCTATTTCGGTCTTCCCCTCCATAATGTAGTATTTTATAACCCTCCGATATTAATTTATTGACTAAATTAACAACCTCTTCCTCTTCCCCTATTGAAAATTGTTTTATTTTCCCATCAATTAAAAATCCATATAATACAACATTTGATGAATTAATATACTCTACGTCAAAATAAACAACTTTTTTTTCAAAAAGCCACCCTAAATCATTACTTAGTATAACTAATTCCCCATCTTTTGCAAATACTTTTGAAATGGCTTCCATTAGTATCATTTTAGATAGTCCATTCTTTATTTTTTGTACTAATTTTACAGCATGCTCTTTTTTAATATCTTCTGGTTTTTTAACTCCCATTCTGTAAAGTTCTATAACATGGGATAAACTAAAACCATATTTGCATTTTATATTCCAATATAAATTGGGAAAATCAGAAACAAATTCATCTCCAAACTCTTCTATTGCAGAACGAAGAATTTTACATTCTCTTTCATATAAAACTCCCAATTTACATAAATTTTTATATAATTCATCTCCGGTTTTAGATGATTTAACTGCAAGTTCAAAATTTGAAGGTATCTTTATCCATTTAGTTTTAATTTCATTTTCTTCTATTTCAATTAATGCCATATTACCATGAGATATATCATCATCATGAGATGCAACATTAATTATATGAGTGTTTTCAAAAAGAGTTTCATTACTCCCTTCTCTATGCACATGACCACAAACCACCAATAATGGCTTTTTTTCTTTTATAAATTCCAATAGTGGTTTTGACCCAATGTGTTTTCCCCCAAATCTTATAGCGTAATCTAATATATTATAGGGCGGAGCATGTGATAAAACAATTATTTTTTTATTTTTATACTTTTTTGCCATATTATTAAGATGCTTTTTAACAGTTTTGTCATCATAAGATAGAATGTAATTAATTTTTGTATCAGTGGGAGCTCCCTCTAAACCAATGATTACAAAATCACCAATTACTAAGGGTTTAGTATGCACATCATAAACATTTTTATGTTTTATTCCAATTTCTCGATATATTGGGTGATTGTCATTACCAAGAACAAAACATAACCCATTTTTGGATAATTCAGCCAGTTTTTTAAAATATTCTTTTTTATTAGAAAAATAAATCAATCCTCCAATGCTCTCATTTTTATCAATATAATATATAATCTGTTTTTCAAGAAAATTTTTTATATCTTCAAGTGGCGGTTCTTTATTTTCATATTTGTTAATTTTATCATAAAGCATACTTCGGATTTCATAATTATTGGAATTATTAAATATATAATTAGATAGATAATTAATTATTTCTTTTTTTGTATATTTTTTCTTTTCTTTTTTAAAATAGAATATGGCTATATCACTTAAAGTTGCAGATGATTTTTTGTCTATATTTACAAGAGGGGCATATTGTATTTTTTCTTTATCAAAAGTATTAACTTTCTGCTCAATAATTTGCTTTAAAAGTTTTTGTGGCAAACTTTCGAATCTATCAATATCGTCTCCACCATATAAAATAACATCTGGTTCAATATCTTTTATAATTTCTATACATTTCTCTATGGAATGTGCTCGTAAATCTGAAAATGCCACTATTCTCAATTTATTTTCTGTTCTGTTCATAATATGCCCTAGTTTCTTACTAGTTGTAAATGTTTAATTTTATCATTTAAATAATATTTTGGCCCTAGATGGTCTAATGGTATATTTACGTTTATTGCAGAAGTAGAGAAATATATAAGAAAAATGGAAAAATTAAAAAAGGAATACAAGAATATCATGGTTTAAGTGTGGTGGATATTTTAACCTCTCTCTAACAAACTCGATTTTTTATTACATTTCTCCCATCATTTCGGAGAATGCATTTTTATATTCTTTTTTCATTTCTCCTACATTCATATTTACAATTTCTTTGTTGTTGTTTATTATTTTCAATGAACTTCCTCCGATTTTTCCAATAACATATTCATTTTCACCGAGAGCTCTCATAACTTTATCCTTATTTTCCTCACTTACAGCAAGTATTATTCTTCCAGATGTTTCTGAGAATAGCAATATGTCGTCCCTTAAATTGTTTTTATTGTATTCTGTTAAATCGAGCTCTGCACCAATATTGTTGCTTATGCACATTTTTGAGATGGCAACAGCAAGACCTCCCCTTGAACAGTCGGAAGCTTCATTTATCAGTCCTTCATTTATCAACTCAACCACTGTGGAATATATTGCTTTTTCCTTCTCCAAATCTGCTCTTGGAACCATTCCTTTTTCTGTGTTGTGTATGTATTTGTAGTATTCGCTTCCTCCCATTTCATCCTTTGTTTCATTTGTAATTATTAATACATCCCCTTCTTTTACTTTGTTAAATACGGAAGGAACCTTTTCAACATCTTCAATCTTTCCAACTATGCAGATTGTTGGGGTCGGGTTTATTGGATAGTCCTTTCCATCAATTATGGTTTCGTTGTATAAACTTACATTTCCTCCAACTACTGGGATATTGAAGAACTCAGCACAATCAGCAAGCCCTTCAACACATTTTTTTATTTGATACATTCTTTCAGGTCTTTCAGGATTTCCAAAATTCAAATTGTCAAGCATTCCAATAGGTTTTGCCCCAACAGTAGCTAAATTCCTTACTGATTCACATACTAAATTAATACTTCCAATATATGGGTTTAATTTACAGTATGTTGGATTACAATCTGTTGTTAAGGCAAGTCCTTTTGGATAACCTTCAATAAGTCGCAATACTGCACCATCCTTTCCAGGTTTTACAACTGTTCTTACCTGAACCTCGTGGTCGTATCTTTCGTAAATCCATTCCTTTGAATTTATATTTGGGCTTTTCAACAATTTTAATAAAATATCATTTAAATCGTCTGGTTGAGGTATTTCGTCCTTATTATCAGGAGTTTCTAATATACATTCTTTTTCTTCCCTATCTACAAGTGTAGCTTCACAGAGCAATTCCAACGGCAAATCTATAACCACTTCTCCGTTCATTTTTGCCACTAATTTTTTTGTATCGGTGGTTTTTCCTATCACTGATGCGGGGAGCTCATACTTTTCAAATATTTTTATAACTTCCTCTTCACTTCCTTCCTCAACAGCTAAAAGCATTCTCTCCTGCGATTCTGAAACCATTATTTCATAAGGAGTCATACCTTCTTCCCTAAGTATGACATTTTCAAGGTAGAGCTCTGCACCAACACCACCGCTATAACACATTTCAGAGCATGATGAGGTAATCCCCGCAGCTCCAAGGTCTTTCATTGCCTTAATCTTTCCAGTTTTGCATGCCTCCAATGTGGCATCAATTAAACATTTTTCTGTGAAGGCGTCCCCAATCTGAACGCTTGGTCTGTCCTCCTCACTTTCACTTGTGAGGTCTTTTGAGGCAAATGAAGCTCCTCCTATTCCGTCCCTTCCAGTACTTCCAACAAGTATGAGGGATAAATTAGGCTCTTTTGCCTTTCCTGTGATTATGTCTTTTTCCTTTACAAGTCCGATACATACCACATTTACAAGGTTGTTGTAGTCGTAGGATTTATCGAATTCACACTCTCCTCCAACAGTTGGAACTCCGATTCTGTTTCCATAGTCTCCAATACCTTCAACAACTCCTTCAACAAGCCATCTTACTTTGTCCTGCTCCTCTCCGTTTATATCTCCAAACCTCAAAGCATCCATTAATGCTATCGGTTTAGCGTTCATGGAAATTATATCCCTTACAATTCCTCCAACTCCTGTTGCCGCACCGTTGTATGGGTCTATGTATGACGGGTGGTTGTGGCTCTCCATAGCCATGGCAACGCATAAATCATTTTCTTCATCTATTTTTATCAATGCTGCGTCATCCCCTGGACCTACGACGATATTTTGATTTTCTTTTATGGTCTTTCCAAATAACCTTAAAATATTTTTTGTGCTTCTGTATGAACAATGTTCGCTCCAAAGGTTTTCAAACATTCCAATTTCCACATCATTTGGCTTTCTTCCAAGTTTTTTCCCTATATATTTTAAATCGTTTAAATCCATACTTTTCCTCCATTTTTAAAAAATAATAGAATAAAATTAATAATCACTAAATATAGTTATATATAATTTAAAATAATTAAAATCTAATATTTATAATTTAGTGGTTTTCTAAGTTATTTTATAATAAAATATATATAGATATGTAGAGTATGGTCAAAATATATACACCATACTAAATATAATATTATAAAAAAGACGATATTATGAAGGCTAGGAAGTAGTGGCTAAAATAATTAAGATTTAATTAATCAAATTCCTAAACGAAGAAAGGAAGGGAGGAAAATATATAATTTTAGA
>NZ_WAKW01000007.1 GCF_015523155.1 Methanothermococcus sp. | reverse complement strand
TCTAAAATTATATATTTTCCTCCCTTCCTTTCTTCGTTTAGGAATTTGATTAATTAAATCTTAATTATTTTAGCCACTACTTCCTAGCCTTCATAATATCGTCTTTTTTATAATATTATATTTAGTATGGTGTATATATTTTGACCATACTTAATAATAAAAACATCTTTATTTTAAATTTCTAATATTTAAAATACTATAAATCATTCCTTAAAATAAGGTTCTCTTTTATTAATACATTCAACAAAGCATTTTTCAATATCTTCCCCATTTCTTAAAGGAGTTAAAACATCCACCAAATTATCATCCCTTAGTAAGCAGGGCTTTAAAAATCCATCATAGGTTAATCTAATCCTTGTGCAATGACTACAAAATTCCGTATTATCCATAGGTCTAACAAATTCTATTTCTAAACCATCAACCAAATATTTTTTTCTATTTTGCATGAACTTTCTAGTAATTACTTTATCCGCTTTTTCTGCTATTTTATTTTCTATTGGAGAGATATCAACATGATATTTTCTCAAATTTTCATTTAATGGTATAAATTCTATCACCTGTAATATAGCACCGAGCTCTTTACAGTAGTTCATTAAATCATCCAAATCATCAATATTGATTTTCATAGCCAAATAATTTATTTTTAAAGGAGTTAATCCCACATCTATTGCTTCTTTTACACCGTTTTTTACCTTCTCAATATCTCCGCAGTATGTTATTTTTTTATACTTCTCTGGATTAAGTGTGTCTATACTAACATTTACTCTGTCAAGTCCTGCATCCTTTAACCTTTTGGCATATTTTTCTAAAAAAATGCCGTTGGTAGTTAGTGAAATATCCTTTAATCTATTATCCACAATATTTTCAATTATTTGGGGTAAGTCAGTTCTTAAAAGAGGTTCCCCCCCAGAGATTTTTATCTTCTTTATACCAAAATTTAGAGAGGTTTTTGCGATTTTTCCAATTTCCTCAGGAGTCATTAAATTAACATTTTTACCATCATGTCCCTCCTTATGACAGTAAAAACACTTTAAATTACATTTTGGCGTTATTGAAATTCTCAGAGACCTTATTTCTCTGCCAAAGGGGTCTTTCATGATATCACTTCAATATATGTCTAAATAAGCTGTGGAAATTAATTATTGATTAACTTATTTAAAGTTAATTAATCAAATATAAAATTATAATATGAAAAAAGTAAAAAGTAATAAATAAAATAATAGTGTAGCAAAAAATAAAAAAGAAAGCAAAAAAGCAATATTAATATTATTAATTATTAATTTATGTTTGAATAATAATATTTATTCTTATTTTTTTTTATTTTATTCTTTTTTTCCTTCTTCTTTTTTCTTTAAAAAAGTATCTACGAATGATACCTTTTCAACATCAAGTCTTTTTATAATTTCGTTGGCAACTGCCATTTTAATCATTTGAAGGTTGTTCATAAATACTGCACTTTCTGGGATGTTTATTGTAGCGGTATTTTTTGTTAATTTTATTTTTACATCGTCTTTGTTTAGTCTTGGCATGTATAATTTGATTAATTCTTTAACAATTTCTTCTGGTTCTTCAACAGCTTCTTCAACTTTTAAAACATATTTTACAGGTTTTCCAGCTAATTCGTGGTTGAAATCAACTAAAACTCTTCCACCATTTACGCTTGCAACTTTTCCAACATTTCCATCGATAGTTATGGGCATTCCAACGACTGGATTTATCTTATGTTTTTTAAACTCTTTAATTGAAACAATTTTAACTTTTGAAGGATCTCTTTTACCGAATGCTTTTTCAGGAGGTAGTTCTAATTCTCTCTCTTCTCCAACTTCCATTTCCAACAATGCTTCATCCAAACCTGGAACTAACATTCCTGAACCTACTGAAACTGTAACTGGACCATATACCATCATTGGGTTGTATATCCCTTCTTTTTTAGCCAACTCCTCATCGGTGGTATCAAATAACTTTCCATTTACATATCCGTTGTATGTTATCTTCACAAGTTTTCCTTTTTCCATCATTACACCTTTTATATTTTATTTATTTTTTTGACATTTCCGTTTTTAATGAACTCTTTTAAATCAAGCAAATAACCATATAAATAACTAATATATAATAATTTTGTTTAAAAAATAAAAGTTTAAAGGAAATAGTTTATAGTTTTTAATATTGAAATTAAATTATATATAAACCTAATCTTTATAAGTTGATATTATGGTTATGATTTCAGCAATTATACTCTCGGGCGGAAATGCGACAAGAATGGGTGGCGAAAAACCTTTCAGAAAACTAAATAATAATTATTTAATAGAAAATATTGCAAATGTGCTTATTGAAATGAATATTCCTTTTACGGTGGTATTTAAACATTTAAATAATCTCGATTCTGAAAATATACAAAAACAACATTACATGTTTGAAAAATACCGTCAAACAATTACATGGGATATTTTAAACAATAAAGGGCCTATTATTGGAATTTTATCTGGTATGAGGATACTAAACACAGAATGGGTCATAGTGCTACCCTGTGATATGCCACTTATAAGCAAAATTTCAATAGATAAATTATTAAATTACATACCTATTGCAGATTCTAAAAAATATGACTGCATTATACCAAAACACGAAAATGGATATATAGAACCCCTATTCTCAATATATAAAAAATCATCAATACGTATTTTGGAGGAACTCGTTAAAATATCCATTAAAGAGGACAAAACTTTCCCAATAAGAAGGTTTATAGATGAGTTAAACCCACTATATGTTCCAGTAGATGAAATAGACCCTACAAAAAAGACTTTTGTAAATGTAAATACCCACGATGATTTAAAAGTTGTAAAAAAGGAGGTAAAAAATAAAAAATAAAAAGTAAATAATAATAAAAAATTAAAATAAAAAAAATATATGGTAAAGGAAAATAAAAAAGATATTTATTTAAACACTCCATAAACAATCATTGGAAATACAAGTGTGGCATCTGCCCAGACTTCAACATAATCTGCATTTGTTTGAATTTTACCCCAGGATACACCTTCTTCTGGCGGAGCTCCGCTAAGAGAACCATCCCATGGAACAGCAGTGGTGATATATATGGCATAATCAGTTCCTTCTCTGAATAAATTTGCATTTATTATACTATGCTTTGGAAGAGAACCCCCCAATACAATGCACGCAGTTTTTTTAGCATATACTGCCATGTTATTAAGTTTAACAATATCTTCTGCAACATCTATTTTTAAATTGGATTTATTTTCAACCTTATAAAAATAAAGCATGTCCCCAATTGAACCATCGGTTATAGCAGGACAGAATATGGGAATTTCGTTTTTATATGCCCAATAGAGTATAGACTTTTCTTTTGCATCATCTTCAAGTTTTTCATCCATGAATTTACCCAATTCATAACAAAATTCCCTTGCAGATATTATTTTATGTTCTTCTTTTTGTTTTTCATCCAACCTCTTGAAAAATTCCGTCATGTATTTTTCAAATTCCACATATCTATCATTTGGGACGAGAATATTTCCAATTCTGTTAATTCCCTTTTCCCTTAAATAGGCGCCTTTTAAGTCCCAATCTCCAATTATAAATGGTTTTAGACATTTTATAAAGTCCTCCTCTACACCTCCCGCAGTTGTTACTATCACATCCATTTTTTTATGCTTTGCAAGATAGGCTATAATCTCCCTTAATCCAGAAGATACTATGTTAGAAGTATATCCCATAAATACAGTTATTTCATCTTTTCCTGTGTTTCTAATTTTTTCTATTTTTTTCCATATCTTAACAGCTTTTCCAAGGTGTGTTGCTTGAAATCCTATTTTTTCATAGTAATCAGTTATAATGTTGGCTAAATTTATATCATCTTCCAGCCATGGACCTTCAACATTTAGTCCTTTAATTTCCTCACTTTCTTTTAAAATAATATCCTTAGGTTCAGTCATATTTTCACCGAATAAAATTCTATATTTATTTTTATTTTTTAGTGATAGCATGTCCGCTAATTCTCGATTTGCTAGTCATAAAACTGCATTTATTTTTACATGGACATGTTGAGCATGCAACTTTTATAAATATATTTAGCACCTTATCAGTAATTGTTTCTTTTTTTATATTATTCTTTTTATGTTCCATCTTTTCATCCATATCCAATAATTTTACTTTATTTAAATTAGTTAATTATACTTAAATATTTATGTAAAAATATAAATTATTTATATTTATATATAAAATTCTACCCATATCTTCTCTGCCTTCCCCTTACCGATAGTTATAACTTTATCATCATTTATTTTTAAAGTCATCGATTCACCTTTAACTCCTTTTTCAGATGCTTCACAAGGTTTTTCAGAAATCTTTGTTATTTTTTTGCCTATAACATCCTTTATCTCCAATTTTTTTTCTATTTTATCTAAAAACTCACTACCTCCTATACAATTACATATTTCCCCTTCATTGCAAAATGGGGCTTGAACAATATTTCCATTTTCATTTACCAATATCTTTGCAGCTTCCCCTATTCCAAGTTCAATATCTTTGTCATTGATTTTAAATATATATGCTTTATCTAAATAATCTTTTAATTTAACATCTACACCATATTCTATACCTAATTTTTTAAGGGCTTCTATGGAATTTTTGTCTAATGTAAAGCCAGATATTTTTCTTATCTCATCAGGTTTTAAATCAAATAATGATTTATCTCCTATTTCTATCTTTAAAGCTATGCCTCTTGGTATTACAATCTCTCTATTTTTTACCTCTACAATCAGAGCTCCTGTATGCCCAACATCTACACCTTTGGATATAACCTCAACTACACTCCCTACATCTATACCCTCTTTTTTTAACTCTTTTTTAATATGTTCTCCACCATCTATTCTTAATATTTTTAGTTTTTCTCCTTTTTTGGCATCGCTTAATTGAAACTCAGTCATAATATTCACCTTTTTTTATTTTTTTTATTTATTTTTTGATATCTATTTTATTTTATTTATTTTATATATTTGATAGTTTTTATTTTTTATTTATATATTTCAGTTTTTTTATATAATTAACTTATTTAATCATGTTTAATATTTTTTAAATATTTTTGGTTAAATTCGTTGATATTGCAGATTTTGGAATATTTTTAATAGATATATAATAAGTTATACTGGATAATATCCCCAATATTAAATATATTGATATATCTTCTAAAATATTCCATTCAATATAATCCTCAACTCCTGTAAGAAATCCTATGGCATGTGAACAAATTGTTAATATAACTATTAAAGCAATACCTAATCCCAACAAGCTTGCAGTGTATATATACGATACTGCATTATATTCTTTATCCAACGATTTTTTAAAACCTATTGTATATATCACACCTATGGTCAATAGTGCAATACTTCCAAACAAATCTCCCGTAAATAACTTAGTAAATAAATTATCTGGTAAATTCACACCAATAGAGGAAATAAATTCTATTATTCCTGATATTATATATAATATACCAAATATTAATCCATTAATGCCAAGTAGATTATAATGTATAGGGTAATTCATTTAGACACCTCCTTATATATTTAAAATATTAATTTTCCAAATATTGTAATCAATAGGGCAACAACATATGCAAGTGCTAATCCATATAGAACAGAAAATATTGCCCATTTTGTTCCTATTTCCTGCTTAATAACACCCACTGTTGCAATACATGGCATATATATTAAAACAAAAGCCATATAGGCATAGGCTGTTATAGGGTCAAAAGCTCCTGTAAGAGCTCTCGTTAATTGGTCCTCGCCTGTTCCATACAATACACCCATAGTTCCAACTACAACCTCTTTTGCTATAAATCCAAAAAACAGGGCTACTGTTGCCTTCCAGTCCCAATTCATTGGGCTAAATATAGGTTCTAAGGCATGCCCCAATACTGCAACCCAGGAATTAGCCAGCAATTCTCCATTCTCCAAAGCCTCTGGACCCATATAACCCGTTGGTCCAAATACCGATAACAACCATACTAAAACTACCCCTGCAAATATTATAGTACCTGCTTTTTGCAAAAATTTGCTCGATCTCTCCCAGGTATTTCCAAATATATTTTTCCAGTTTGGTTTGTTGTAGGGCGGAAGCTCCATGACAAAATGCGAAGGTCGCCCTTTAAATATAACTTTTCTAAATATGTATGCTAAAATTAATGCCAAAACTACCCCTAAAACATACATACTCATAATTACTGACCCAGCATATGCTGAAAAGAACGCCCCTGCAAACACAACATAAACAGGCAATCTTGCACTACATGACATTAAAGGATTTACCAATATTGTTAGTATCCTGTCCTTTTCATCTTCAAGAGTTCTCGCAGACATTATTGCTGGAACATTGCATCCAAAACCCATTACTAATGGGATTATGGATTTACCATGCAATCCAAATTTATTCATGATCTTATCCATTACAAATGCAGCTCTTGACATATACCCACTGTCTTCAAGATATGAAAATGCAAAAAACATGCATATTATTGGAGGTAAGAATACAAGGACATTTCCAAGACCTGCTATAATTCCATCTGCCAATAATGATGAAAGCCATCCCTCTCCCATATTTGCCTTTACAAAATCCCCCAACCATCCAAATATCATATCTATAATTCCTGAAAATGGATCTGAAACATTGAAGGTAAAGTTGAATGCCATCCATAGAAATGTAATAAGTATAGGAACCCCTAAATATTTGTTTGTAAATACCTCATCAAGCATTTTAGAGATAGTTAATTCTCCGCCTTTTTTGATTGTTGCACTATTTACAATATTTGAAATAATACGGTATCTCTCTTCGGCTATTGCAAGTTCGGCATCTTCATATTTTTTATTTAATTCATTCCCTATTTCATCCATCACTGGTTTTAACTTATCGTATATTTTGCTGTTTTTAACAATTTCACTGACATACTTATCATTTTCAATAGTCTTTATTGCAATATATTTTAAATTAAATCTTTTTGCCAAATCATCATCTTGTTTCAATATATCTATTAATTTTAAAATATAAGGTTCGAAATTTGGATAAATTATTTCTGTGGGTTTTTTTCTAACTGATTTGTCAATTACATTCTTTAAGTCGTTTATACCAATGTTTTTTGATGCCACCATGGGAACAACAGGAATCCCGAGGAGTTCTTCAAGTTTTTTAACATCTATTTTATATCCCATTTCTTCTGCAAGATCTATTTTATTCAAAGCAACAACAACATTGGCACCGAGCTCTATCAACTGCAATGTTAAATAAAGGTTTCTTTCAAGATTTGAAGCATCTACAATATCCACCACGATATCTGGTTTCTCATTAACAATATAATCTCTTGCAACCTTTTCATCTATTGACCTTGCTGTTAATCCATAAATCCCAGGTAAATCAACTACTTTATATTTAAATCCTCCATAGTTAAATTCCCCCTCTTTTCTTTCAACCGTAACACCTGGCCAATTTCCGATATGCTGTTTCAAACCCGTTAGAGAGTTAAAAATTGTGGATTTTCCAGTATTTGGATTTCCAATTAAGGCTATCTCATACTTCATTTTTTCACCTCACATTATCTACAAAAATTTTCATTGCGAGACCTCTTCCAAGGGCTATATTTGAACCTTTAACAGAAACTATCAACGGTCCTGTATTTTGATTTCTAACAACAACTGCCTCAGACCCCACATTTAATCCCATATCAACCAATCTTCCAACAATACCCTGACCTCCATTTAGATCCTTTATTATTATTTTATCTCCTTCCCTTGTAAATGCCATAGGATACATATACTCACCTTTTATTTTATTTAAATTATTTAAATACAGTTAAATATTTTTGTATAATATTACTTTACTCTACCTCAATATATTTTGCCTCATTTACTCTAAGAGATAGACTGTAGCCCCTAACTTCCACTTCAATAGGGTCTTTCAATGGTGCTTTTTTAACAACTTTAATATATGTTCCCTTGGTGAGTCCCATATCCAAAAATCTTGTTTTTAAATTTGAATCTCCAGTAATTTTTTTAATTTTGACTGTGGTTCCAGGTTTTACTTCACTTAGATTCATTTTTTCACCTTTTATTTTAATATT
The DNA here is from genome assembly GCF_015523155.1 of Methanothermococcus sp. GTDB lineage: Archaea > AGJL01 > Methanococci > Methanococcales > Methanococcaceae > Methanofervidicoccus. The sequence goes on along the minus strand of NZ_WAKW01000007.1, from coordinate 3,488 downwards.
ATAATTTATTAAGAATTATTAAATATTTTTAATTAAATTAAATTATTTAATCATATTTAAATGTTTCGGTATAAATTTAATTCATATATAAAATTAAATAAGAATAAAATAAAGAATATATATTTAATAGTTATAACTTTAATAAAATTTATAATAATTTATATAATATTTTTATAAAATAATGGTGAAATCATGCTTTCTTCAAATATTGAAGATTATTTGGAAAGAATATATATATTTATTCAAAAAAATAAAAGACCTGTAAAAACCACCGAGCTCGCAAAAATATTGAATGTTAATCCATCTGCAATAACCAGCATGGCTAAAAAATTACACGCTGAAGGTTATGTAGTTTACGAACCATATGTTGGTATCTTACTAAGTAAAAAAGGAGAAGAAGTTGCTAAAAAAACCATACGAAAACATAGGATTATTGAATCATTTCTTAAAAATTGTCTTGGAATAGATGCTCATAAATCATCGGAAGAGGCATGTAAAATGGAGCATGTAATTTCAGAAGAAACTATTGAAAAACTTTATGAGTTTATGAATAAACTAAAATCTAAAAAGGATAGGATAGATGGGATAATTTAGTGAAACTATGAAAAAAAGGCATTTAGAAATAATACTTGATAATATAAAACCTCATCCAAATCCAAAGTCCCACTTAGAACAATATACAATAGGGGGAAGGCTTGCCAGTGAAATACTTTTTTTTGCAAAAGATGATATTTTAAACAATTTTGTAATAGATTTAGGATGTGGAACTGGAAAGCTGACAATTGGGGCAAAATTACTTGGTGCAAAAAAGGTTTTAGGTATTGATATCGATAAAGAAACAATAGAATTTGCAAATGAGAATGTAAAAGGAATAACTCATACTAATATAGTCAATAAACTTAATTTAAATATAAATGACTATATCAATAACATTGTATTTTTACAGGAGGATGTTAAAAATATTGATAGGAATTTTATATATAAATATAAACCAGATAAAGAGATGAAAAACATGGTCATTCAAAATCCACCATTTGGCTCCCAAAAAAAATATGCCGATAGGGTATTTTTAGATAAGGCTTTGGAAATAGGGGATGTAATATATACAATACACAATACGCCAACAAGGGAATTTGTAATAAATTACATAAAAGAAAAAGAAAGAATAATCACAAATATTTTTCAGGCAAATTTTAGAATACCAAAAATATATGAATTTCATAAGAAGAAATATTTGGAAATTCCTGTTGATATTTACAGAATTGAATAAATGAATTAATAAAAGTCTATAAATATTTATATATCATAAAATTAACCATATATAAAATATAGATAATAATAAATTATAATTTTAATTTAAATAATTAAAATAAATAGATGGTGAGTTTATGAAGGTATTTAATAATATTAAAAATGTTGGTAAAGTTATCAGATTAGAGAGAGTATTCAATAAAAAATCAGAAAAAACAGTTATAATTCCTATGGACCATGGAGTATCATCAGGACCTTTGGAAGGCTTAAAAGACATGAAAAAAGCCATTAATTTAGTAGCAGATGGTGGAGCAAATGCAGTATTGGTTCATAAAGGTATTGTTAGACATGGACACAGAGGATATGGAAAGGACATAGGTTTAATAATTCATCTTTCAGCTGGAACTTCATTATCCCCAGACCCAAATAAAAAGGTAATAGTCACAACAGTTGAAGAGGCAATAAGGATGGGAGCAGATGCTGTTTCAATCCATGTAAATGTTGGAGCAGATACTGATTATGAGATGTACAAGGACTTGGGTAAAATAGCAGAAGTTTGCGAATACTGGGGAATGCCTTTAATAGCTATGATGTATCCGAGAGGTAAAAAGATACCTGACGAGAGAAACCCAGAAGTTGTAGCACATGCAGCAAGACTTGGTGCCGAACTCGGAGCAGATATTATAAAAACAAGCTACACAGGGGACATAGACTCATTTAGGGAAGTCGTAAGAGGATGTCCAGCACCAGTCATAATTGCAGGAGGACCTAAAACAAATACTGATAAGGAGTTTTTACAAATGGTTAAAGATGCCATAGAAGCAGGTGCATCAGGTGTTGCTACTGGAAGAAATGTATTTCAGCATAGGGATGTTTCAGGCATGACAAAGGCAATATCAATGGTTGTTCATGAAAATGTGGATGTTGAGGATGCTTTAAAAGTGATTAAAAAATAAATAATTAAAATATATTTATAATAAATTTTAATTTTGGTGGTGATTATTATTATTACAAAACCGATTATAATAATAAATTATAAGACTTACATAGAGAGTGTGGGAAAAAAGGGTTTGAATATAGCAAAAACTGCTGAAAAGGTTTCAGAAGAGAACGGAATATCAATTGGAGTATGCCCACAGTTCTTGGATTTAAGAATGATATCTGAAAATGTAAATATTCCGGTTTATGCTCAGCATTTTGATGCAGTGTCTCCTGGAAGTCATACAGGACATGTTATTGCAGAAACATTAAAGGATTGTGGATTGAAAGGTAGTTTATTAAACCATTCCGAAAAAAGAATGATTTTGGCAGATTTGGAAAAAGCTATAGAAATGGCAAAGAACCACAACCTTGAAACAATAGTATGTACAAATAATATATTGGTTTCTAAGGCCGTAGCTGCAATGAGTCCAGATATGATAGCAATAGAACCACCAGAATTGATAGGCTCGGGTATTCCAGTATCTAAGGCCAATCCAGAAATTGTTGAGAGGACGGTGAAGGAAGTTAGAGGCATCGACAAAGATGTGATAATACTCTGTGGTGCAGGTATTTCAAAAGGAGAAGATGTTGCATCAGCACTTGAATTAGGAGCAAGTGGGGTGTTATTAGCTTCGGGAGTTGTGAAATCTAAAAATGTTGAAGAATCTATAAGAGAGCTTATAAAATATGTTTAAATTATATATTAATTAAGGTTATTATAAAATCTCATTTTACTTTTTCTTACTTACTTGGATATATTTAAATATTAAAAACTACATATATATTTTGGTGGTATTATGAAAGAAAATGATATCGAACAACTTATAAACACATTGAATAATAAGGAATTGATAATAAGGGTAGATTTGAATAAAAATCTTAAAATATCAAAATTTAAAATAGGTTCCCTTGAATTAAATGGGGAATTGGGTATAAGTTTTAGAGATATTAAAGATGAAATAAAAGAAGAAATTAAAGAGAAAGAATTGGAGTTAAATAAAGAAGTTGAAAAAAAAGGATCCGAAGAAGAAAAAGTTATTGAAGTAAAATAATATAAAATATTATAATTATTATATAATTTTTTTATTTTATCCCTATGAGTGTTTCTAAAATGAGCAATATTTTATATATTAAATATAATAAAAATATGTAGCGAAAATTTTATACGAGAATATATAATATTGGAGGTTTTTGATAACATTATAGAAAGTATAGAATTACCTACGGGAATTTATCTAATAGATTAGAAGAATTAT
>NZ_WAKW01000006.1 GCF_015523155.1 Methanothermococcus sp. | reverse complement strand
GGAATATATAGTTTCTTCGGAGCTTTAAAACAGATTCAGAGATAAATTATACTTCCTTAACTAACTTCTATTACTCGAATTTATCTGGGTATATATATTTATTAATATTTGGTATTGTATGTAATTCCTATCTTAGACATCCTATATAAAAATTATTTTTATATAGATTTTTATAAAATCAATTTTACAATAATATTTTATTAATAATATTCTATTTTATTTTAAGTGATATTATGATAAAAATACTTGATGCATCCTCATTTATTCATGGATACAACCCCTCAGTTGAAGATGGAGAACATTATACAACCTATGGTATTATTAAAGAGGTTAAAACAAAAAAAGAAGTTGTAGAGCTCGCTATTGAGTATGGAAAGTTAAGGATTAGAGAGCCCAAAACTGAAACTGTTGAAAAGGTTAAAAAAATGTCCATAAAAACAGGAGATACACTATCTAAAAATGATATGGATATACTTGCTCTTGCTATGGATTTAAATGGCATATTATATACTGACGATTATGGACTTCAAAATGTGGCAAAACGATTAAATGTTAAGGTAAAATGTATAGTATCTGAAGGAATTAAGGAGAGGTTTACATGGAAACTTGTATGTAAGGGCTGTAAAAAGATGTATGATATAGATTATTTTGATGAAGTATGTGAAATATGTGGAAGCCCACTGGAAAGAAAAATGGTTAAAAATAGATATAAAAATAAAAAAAAGCGATGTAAAAAATAATAATACAATGCATATCTATTTGGTGAATATATGAATCTCAATGCTAACTCAAATGATTCCATAGATTTCAATGAATTTAAAATGATTACAAATGTGGAATTGATTAAAAATAAAAAAAATCGGTTAATTATTGAAATAAATAAAAACTACGAAACATCTATTACTTTGGATTATGATGTTCAATTGAGGGATAACAAACTTTTTTTAGTTGATGATAGTTTTAAAAAAATAAATAGGAATAGGCTTGAATCTATTAAATCAGGTATTCTAAATTTAATATCAATAAATATATTTCAAAATTTGATAAATAAAACAACTAAAAGAAAAACATACTACATACATCCACCAATTCCTTTAATTGGACACACAGCCTTTGGACTTATAGATAGGGGGACAAATATAATTCAAGTGAGGGGATTAAGTGGATGTAATATAAACTGTCCATTCTGTTCAGTTGACGAGGGAAGATATTCAAAAACACGAAAAAATGATTATTATGTTGATTTAGATTATTTAGTAGATGAATATAAAAAAATAGTCGAATTTAAAGGAAATAAACATATAGAAGCCCATTTGGATGGTCAGGGAGAGCCATCTTTATATTATCCATTGCCAGATTTAGTTCAGGAATTGAACGAAATTAATAAGAAAGGGAAAGGTATTGTTTCAATGCAGTCAAATGGCACAAATTTAACATATAATATAATCGATGAATTGGAAGAAGCAGGACTACACAGAATTAACCTATCTATAAATGCCATAGATGAAAAAATGAGTAGAATTTTATCGGGGAGTAAGGATTATGATATAAATCATGTATTGGATATTGCTGAATATATAAAAAATTCAAAAATCCATCTTTTAATAGCACCACTACTTTTACCAAATGTCAATGATGCTGAATTTAAAAAAGTAATAGATTATGCTGTTCAGTTGGAACAGAAAAATTCCCAGAATATAATAAACCCCATTACCAACAAGAAAAATCCAATAGTGGGAGCTCAACTATGTCTTATATACCAATTTGGTAGAAGAATTAAAAAAATGAGGGTGTGGAAATTTAAAAAATTCTATGATTTATTAAAACAGTGTGAAAATGAATATAAAAAGAACGGCATTGATATTCAGTTAAATACACCATTATCTAAGGCTTTTGGAAACCACAGAAGGAAAAAACTTCCAAATCCATTTAAATTAAATGAAATTGTAAAAACAAAGGTTGTTTTAGATGGAAGGATAAAAGGTGAGGTGATTGGAGTCGCAAAAGATAGGGTTATTCAGATAATAGATATTCATCAAAACTATGAGAAACTTATGGGAAAAATAGTTAAAGTTAGAATTTTAAGAACAAAGGATAATATATTTATAGGAACCCTTTTAAAAAATAATTAAGTTTTTATTATTCAGAGATATATAATAAATAAAACAAAGATATAAATATAAACGTTTAACTTTTTATATAATAAAAATTAAATTATTAATAAAATATGGAGGTATAATTATGGGAATGACTTTATCTGAAAAAATACTTGCAAAGGCATCAGGGAATAAAACTGTATCCCCCGGAGACATAGTAATGGCAAAGATAGAAACAGCAATGGCACACGACATTACTGGTCCATTAACTATAAATACATTAAAAAAGGAAGGAATAGATAAGGTATGGAATAATGAAAAAATAGTTATATTATTTGACCACCAGATACCTGCTGACAGTATAACCGCAGCAGAAAACCACATATTGATGAGAAAATTTGTAAAGGAACAGAATATAAAGAATTTCTACGATATAAGGGAAGGAGTATGTCATCAAGTATTGCCTGAAAAGGGGCATGTCCTCCCAGGAACTGTGTTAGTTGGAGCGGACTCTCACACATGCACACATGGAGCATTTGGAGCATTTGCAACAGGTGTAGGAAGCACAGACATGGCAGCAGTATTTGCAACCGGAGAATTGTGGTTTAAAGTGCCTGAAACACTATACTTCAACATTACTGGGGAGTTAAAACCTCATGTAATGTCAAAGGATGTAATACTTCATATTATTGGAGAAGTTGGATTCGATGGTGCAACATATAAGGCAGCACAATACGGCGGGGAAACAGTTAAAAATATGAGCATAGCTTCAAGAATGACAATGTCAAACATGGCTATTGAAATGGGAGCTAAAACAGGAATAATCGAACCAGATGAAAAAACAATAAACTATGTAAAAAGCGTAATGGAAAAACACGGAACAACAAGACCATTTGAACCACTTAAAGCAGACGAAGATGCAGAATATGAAGAAGTATTTGAAATTGAAGTAAATGATTTAGAACCTGTATTTGCATGCCCTCATGCTGTTGATAATGTGAAGCAGGCAAGAGAAGTTGCTGGAAGACCTATTGACCAAGTATTTATAGGTTCATGCACAAACGGAAGATTGGAAGATTTAAGAGCTGCCATAAAAGTTATAGATGAACATGGTGGAATAGCAGATGATACAAGGGTGATAGTAACTCCTGCTTCAAGGGAAGTGATGCTTGCCGCAATGGAAGAGGGAATAATCCAAAAATTCTACAAATATGGATGTGTTGTAACAAACCCATCATGTTCTGCATGTATGGGAGCCCTCTATGGTATATTAGGGCCTGGTGAAGTTGGGGTATCCACTTCAAATAGAAATTTCAGAGGAAGAGAAGGTTCATTAGATTCAGAAGTATATCTTGCATCACCAATTACAGCAGCTGCCTGTGCAGTTAAAGGGGAATTGGTTGACCCAAGAGATTTATAAAATAAATATCTATAAAAAATAAATATTTTTTTCTTTTAATATATAAAAGTATAATAAAAATGATTACTATGGGCAATAAATTAAAAGTAGGCTGTTCAACACTGTTTTTGTGGGAATATCCTATTGAAGTCATCTGTGATATATTTAAGGACGCGGGGCTAAACTGTATGGAGTTTTTTCCAGAAAATCCCGAATTTTGGGAAAAAAGAGATGATTTAGATTATATATGTGGTTTAAAAAAAGAATTTAGACATTTTTGTTTAATCCTTCATGCTCCTACAATAGAACTCAATCCCTCATCTACAAATGATTATGTTTATGAAGCGTCCATAAAAGAAACCATTTGGTCAATAAACCTTGCGAAACTATATGGTGCAAAATATATTACAATACATCCCGGAAAACGACCAACAAAAAGACCACCTAGGGAAAAAGAATATATTAAATTCTATAAATATTTGGACGTGGTTCTTGATTATGCTAAAAAAAATGGCATTACCTTATGTTTAGAAAATCTTCCAAAGAAAACTAATTATATCTGTTATTCTTCACAAGAAATGGAAGAAGTTTTAAACAAATATACTATCAAAAATCTAAAAATGACCCTTGATTTTGCCCATGCAAAAGAAGAAACTCAAAATTTTGTTGATAAATTAAATCAATATATAAAAAATATTCATATATCTGGTGTAGTAGATGGTAAAGACCATTACCCCTTAGAGCTCTCACAAATTGATTTTTCAAAACCTGTGAAAGATTTAATTTATAAATATAACTATAAAAATTGTTTTAATCTTGAAATAAATGATAAAAATTATAAAAGAACTCTTTCAAAAGATGAAAAAATGAATGTTATTATTAAAGAAGTAGGGTATTTGGAAAATTTAATTAAATAAAATAATTAAATAAAATAATTAAATAAAAAATAAAAAAATAAACCATTTAATGTCCAATCATTTCTTCTTTTTCTTCCTCAGTTAATATTTTAACAATTTCTTCTGGTTTTCCTATCTTTATTATTTTTCCGTTTCTCATCAATGCAGCCCTATCGCAAACATTCAAAACAAAGTCCATATCGTGAGATACTATAACATATGTTTGTTCCAATTCTTTTCTTGATTTTTGAATGGATTCTGCCACCATGTTTCTTGTGAATGGGTCCATTGTTCCAGTAGGTTCATCGAGGAGTATTACACGAGGTTCTTTTATCAGTACCTGAGCAAGTGCCACCCTGTGCTTTTCCCCAACACTGAGCTCCTTTGGATATTTATCCAATATCTTTTCTGCCTCTTCCTCAGTAAAACCAACCGATGTAAGTGTATGTTCTGCTTTCATTCTTGCAAACTCTCCTGGGAGCTCCAATCCTATGGATTCTGTAAGGTTGTATAATATTGTTCTATGTGGATATAAGGCATATTCTTGAAAAAGCATTCCAATATATCTTCTAGCCCTACCCCTATACATAGGTCCAGGTTTTGTCATATCTATCCATTCATCCCCAAGCCTGAACTGATATTTTCCTCTTGATGGTGGAAGAACTCCTGCTATAATCTTTGAAAGTGTAGTTTTTCCTGCACCACTGGTTCCCACGAGTCCAAATATTTCCATCTCATTTATGTCTAATGAGACACCATCCACAGCCTTTACAACACCCCTTTCAACTGAACAATATTTTTTCTCAATATTTTCCAATACCATCTGCTTATCCTTTACCTCTACCTTCTCAAACTTCTTAAACTCCGTCATTGTTTCCATGAACTTATTTACAACCTCTTCACTATCTCCATACTCTTTAATTTCCCCACCTTCAAGCCATATAGCTTTGTTTGAGAGCTCGGCTATTACCTCAGCCCAGTGTGATGTAATAATCATGCCTATATTATTTTTGATAACTGTTTCTTTCAATGCCTCGTGAACAAGTTTGGCAGTTTTTGGGTCCAGTGTTCCAGTAGGTTCATCGGCTAAGAAGATTATTGGTTTTTTAGCAATCTGTCTTGCAAGAACAACTCTCTGTTTTTCACCACCACTTAAATCCCTTGCAATATGTGTAATTCTATGTTCCAATTTAACCATTTTTATTAATCTCATAGCAATATCTGTTGCTTCCTTACCCTCAAATCCTGCTGATGATAGAGCCTCCAATATATTTTCAATTACAGATTTTTCACCATAGAGTGCAAAAGTTCTTTGAAGCATTATGGCAATTTTTTTCTTTAAGTTATAGGTTATTTCTTTATCATTCCAAAAATCAACTGAAATCTTATGGAATGTTCCTCCACATTCACACTTTTGACCGTCTTTTGAAGGGACATCTACCTCTCCACAAGTATCACATCTTGCAATATGGTAAATGACCTTTCCTTCCGTAGGTTCATACCCTTCCATACCTCTGAGCATATGGAGTAAAACGGATTTTCCAGCACCACTTCTACCGAGAACACCGAGAACCTCTCCTTCGCTGAGTTCAAAATTTATATTCTTTAATACCTCATTATCTCCAAACTTTTTTGAAACATTTTTGACTTCTAACAACAGCATAATATCACCAATTATTAAAAAGTTTTATATTTTTTATAAATCTTTTTTATCCTTCATATAAAATATAGAACACCAATTATTTGGCCTAAATAAACAATGTTTATAATTACCACAGTTTTTATTCATACCGCATTTTCTAAATGTATAATATCCGCCTTCTATCTTCAAGATTTTTCCGTTTATTAAAAAATCACTTACTTTTTTTCTTGCAGATTTTAGAATGTTCCAGAATACTCTTCTCGATATGCCCATGGCATTTGCAGCTTCTTCATGGGGATAACCTAAATAATCTACAAGTCTTATGGATTCCAACTCCTCTAAACTTAGATTTAAAATTTCTATTTTTTCATCGTCTGATATATTATCTGGTTTAAAAATTCTAGCCTTTGGTTTTTCTGATATAATTCTTGGAATTTTTGGTCTTCCCTTTCTGAATCTCATAAAAATCACAGATTAGTCTGTTCTATTTACTTTTAAGCCGCCAATTGGAATTTCTGCAATGGTATATCTTTCGCTTGAAAGTCTTTCATAAACACATTTTTTTATTAAGTTTAAATTCTTTTCATCAACTATGGTTCCTATCATTACGGCGTTATATGCCATATCATTTATTATTTTTAAAGCCTTTTCAGGTTCTTCATCCAACAAAAAGCCGCTCCAATCCTGAGGGGACATTCCTTTATATTCCATTAAAAAAAATCCTGATATTCCTCCTTCAGACAAAGCATTTATTGCTTTTCCAATATTTTCTGTTTCAACAAAAAGATAAACTAACACCTTCATAATAACCCTCCTTTATTAATAAACCCTTATGTGCAAAATTTATTAATTAAAATAATATATATACTTATCCATACTGCTAAGCATAGTTAAATATAGCGCGCTTTTTAACAATAATTTTTTAGTAGATTTATGGGAAAAGAAACTAATATTGTAATTATAATATATATGCACATAGTTAATAAATTAGCTTAATATATCAACACCTTTTTTTACTATTTTGTACCTAACCCTTTCTCCTTCTTCTGAATATCTATGCTTTTCCAGTATTAATTCCCTTGATTTATCTAATTTTTCCATCCTAATTATGGTTTTACTCCAATATTCAAGTAGTTTCCCTCCAGTTGCTTTAAATCCATTTGATGTATCACTAATTTGATTTGTAATTAAAACCGCCACATTCTTTTTTTTAGCAATTTTTAGTAAGGTGAGTATCTGCTTACCAAGTATTCTGTTTAGTCTGGTGTTTTCATTTACATTGTCTGAGAGCTCTAACCTATACAATGAAGAGATGCCGTCGACTACAACCAACCCCAAATTGTCGATGAAAAATAATTTTTCAAGTATGGCTGACTGCTCCTCAAAGCTTTCAGGCTCGTAAATAATCAGATTGTCAAGAATATTTTCAATATCGTTTCCAGATATTTGTTTTATTCTTTCAATAGATAATCCACCTTCTGTATCAACATATACAACTTTAAAACCTTTTCTTATAAAATTTATTGCTGAAATTATGCCGATATTGGTTTTTCCAACACCTGGTGGTCCGTAAATTTGAGTAATTGTTTTTCTTTCAATATTTCCCTTTAAAATTTCATTTAACATTGTATCACTTGATATTAATTTTGAGATGGACATAATAACACTCAAAATAAAATTAACGGCTTACTTAAATGCCTTCTTGCAGATGGTGGAACTTCGTAAAATCCTTCCTTTATATCTCTTTTAACTTCTATTAATCTTATTTCATCATATTTTATTTTTTTACCACATTTATTGCACACATAACCGCTTTTAACTCCTTTTGATTTTAATGTTCCACCGCAGGAGCATTTTTTATCTTTTATATACTGTTTGGATAGTTTTAATATCTTTAATTTTTCGATATTTATTTCAAATGGTTCTTCTCTAACCGTTCCATACACTCCAACAATATCTCCCTTTTTCAATTTCCTTACCAAGTTTCTAAAATCCTTTGTAGGTTCATAAGCTACGCAGTTTATTTTTCCAGTTTCATCCTCTATTTCAAATACTACAATTCCACCTGCAATGTCTTTTGGATTATCTACGATTGTTCCATAAACTATTACTCCCGTGTTTGGATATATGTCCTTTATTTTCATATATCTTAAATGAACATCTGTTCCCTGATTAGTTTTGTATATCATATATTTATCTATGTCTTCCCCGCATTTAACCGTATTCATGGCATCTATTAAAACATCCTTTTTTATGCCTCTAATACCATATAAAACAGGACATTTTGTTCGCGGTGCAATTATCTGTTTATTGCCATCAACATTATTGAATGTAAATGGAATGGTTTTTTCATCCATTTCAACAACTGATTTATCATCTATTGTTCTTTTCTTTCCCCAGTTTTCCCTTTTTCTATATGCCAAGAGCTCATATGTATATGGTGCAACTGATGATATACTACCAAGAGCTCCTATTATGCCATGTCCTTTTTTATACGCCTTATACTCTCCGCCGATTTTGTTTATTATTTTCTTTGCATAATCCACGGTGATTATGTCATAAAGCACTTTTTTGTAGTAATTTTCTAAAATACTTTTGTTTTTTACATAATTTTCTTCACTTAAAAATACTATCCCAGGGTTTGTGTTTTCGCATTCAAAATCAGAGTATTCTTCAACAAGGTTTATGACAGTTTCTTTTATGTAAATTATATCCCTTTCATTTAATTTTTTTTCATCTTCAATAATTCTTAAACTAATTCCTCCGTTTCCACGAGTTTTATATTTAACCATGGGGTTCATTCTTATTAACTTTGGAGTGTCCATTTTGTATTTTTTCCCGAGCTCTTCCATTAGAAGCATTCCAATATATGTTGTGCAATATCTATCTCTACTGTCTGTGTCATCAATCCCTATGAACATATTTTCACCGAATAATGAATAAAATAAATTAATTAAATTATAAAATAAATTAAATTAATAAAATATTTTATGTAATGAGGCTATTGATATTAAGATGTTGATAATCAATAATTGATGATGTTGATAACATAATAGCCATGGGTGGTTATAACTATAATATATCATAACATTATAAAATATTTATCAAGAATATTTTTAATAATTAATTAAAAAATAAAAACTTAGGAAAATAGCATAAAAATACTAAAAAATATAAATATATAAAAAAATGATATAAAATTTAAGGACGATATTATGAGAAATTATTTAATAAATAAAAGAAAAGCGGAATCTCAGGAAAATTTAAACAATTATCGTAAAAATATCATATTAAAATTTAGAAAAAACAAAATTTATAGCACAATAGATGAAATGAAGCCGAATTTAAACAAATACCTTTTAAATATAAAAATAAACGGAGATATAAAAAAATATCCCGAAGATTTTATTGTAGAGGAAATTACGGAAGATGGGATTGTTTTAGAGCATGGGAAGGATTTAAAAGATGTTTTTAAGGATACACAAAATTGGAACGGTTCTTTTATACACTTCACACTGGAAAAAATAAACTGGAACACAATGGATGCCATAAGGGAACTGGCAAAAAGAACTGGCACTAAAAGAAAAAATTTTGGTTTTGCAGGAACAAAGGATAAATTTGCCTTAACTACTCAAAGGGTGGGCTGTTTTGGGATAAAACCAGAGAAACTGGAAAAAATAAAAGATAGTATAAAAGATATAAGAATAAGGGACATTCAAAAAACAAATATAAAGCTTAGAATGGGAAGTTTATGGGGCAATAGATTTACAATACGGATAAGGTTAAGAGATAACGATAAAAATAATGTGGATATTGAAGAAATAGCAAATACCTTAAAAAATACCAAATTGGACTATGTTTTAAACTACTACGGCATGCAAAGATTTGGAACATACCGCCCCATTACTCATGTGGTGGGAAAATTCATATACAACAGAGATTTTGAAAGTGCATTTTATACCTACTGCGGAACTCCTATAAATGAAACTGGAAAAACACTTGAAGCAAGAAAACTTGTAGATGAAGGAGACTTTAAAGGAGCTCTGAAAATATATCCCAATAGTCAGTATTATGAAAAAAAGATGATAAGGCACTACTTAAAAATAGGAAGTTTTAAAGAAAGCTTTAAAGTCCTTCCGCCACAGTTAAAAAGTATGTTTGTAAATGCCTACCAATCCTATTTATTCAATGAAATGATAAATAAAAGGTATGAATATGGATTTGAAACAATGGATGGGGATATTTTAATAGACGGCATTCCAACAGGGGTATTACTCGGTAGCGATTCAGAATTATCTGGTGGAATTCAAGGGGAAATCGAAAAAGAAATAATAGATAGGGAAAATCTCGATTTAAAAGCATTTAAAATTGAAGACTTTGGGAACTTTCCAGGAGCTCGGAGGAAGTTAATTGCAAAGGTGTATGATTTTACCTATGCTATTGATAATGAAGGGGTTGTTCTAAAATTCAAAATGGAGAGAGGAAACTATGCTACTGTGGTTTTGAGGGAATTTATAGATGTATAGGTGAATTACCCACCTTATAGACTGAGCTTCCTTTCTGTCCCTTAGTCTCCACAGGCGTCACTGCACTGTCCAGCCTAAGATCTTTTCTATTCTAGCGAAATATTGAAAATAGATAATAATTTATAAATTTTTTGATTTGTCTAAAATGAGCAATATTTTATATATTAAATATAATAAAAATATGTAGCGAAAATTTTATACGAGAATATATAATATTGGAGGTTTTTGATAACATTATAGAAAGTATAGAATTACCTACGGGAATTTATCTAATAGATTAGAAGAATTAT
>NZ_WAKW01000005.1 GCF_015523155.1 Methanothermococcus sp. | reverse complement strand
GCCATCTTTCCTTGATTTCTCTAATCAAAGCATAACACTTATATATCTGGTAGAAAAACTCCTATAATATCCTCATTCTCCATCATGATAAATGTTTATATATTTGTGAATATATAACCATCATCAACTGATATAGGCAGATGAGCGAAAAATAATAATTTATTTAATTTAATATTAAATAAAACGGCATCAAATATAATAATATAATATAATTTAATTAGTAAAGTGATAGGATGATTGAAAAAAATATAATTGATGCATTATACAAAAAAATAAACATATTAACAGGCGAATCAGAAGAAAAAATGGAAACAGTAAGATTGGAGGAACCGCCATCACTATATTTGGGCGATTATTCAACAAACATAGCATTTAGATTGGCAAGGGTATTGAAAAAATCACCGATGGTTATAGCAGAGGAAATAGCAGATTCTTTAAAATCTGAAAATATTGAAGGAATAAAGGACATAAAGGCGGTAAATGGATATATAAACTTTTTCTTAGACTACAACAGTTATTCAAAAAAAGGCGTAAAAAAGATACTTGATGAAAAAAATAATTTTGGAAGAGGAGAAGAAAAAAACAAAAAAATAATATTAGAACACACATCTGCAAACCCAAATGGACCTTTGCATATCGGACATAGTAGAAATGCCATTGTTGGAGACAGTTTAAAAAGAGTGCTTGAATTTGCAGGATATGAGGTTGAAACTCAATACTATGTAAATGACATGGGGAGACAGGAGGCAATAGTAGTATTTGGATTGGATAAATTTAAATTGGACGAAAATAAAAAACCAGACCATGCCATAGGGGAAGTTTATGTGGAAGCCAATAAACTTTTAAATGAAAACCCCGAGCTCGAAGAAAATATATTGGATTTAATGAAAAAATATGAAGAATCTTCTGAGAAAAATGAAGAAAACGAAATAACCAAAAAGTTCGAATATGCCGTAAATTATGCTTTAAACGGATTTAAAGAAACTTTAAAAAATCTTAACATTGAACATGACAAATTCGTATGGGAGAGCTCCTATGTCAAAAACGGCATGGTTAGGGAGGTTATAAAAAATCTAATGGAAACTGGAAAAGTGGAAAAGGACGAAGTATATAGATTAGACCTTTCAGACTTTGGAATAGAGAAAAAACTGGTTCTTGCAAGATTAAATGGAACAAGTTTATACTCCACTAGGGACATTGCATACCATATCGATAAGATGAAAAACTGCGATATGGGGATTAATATACTTGGTGCAGATCACAAGCTCACCGCTGAAATGGTAAATGCAAGTTTAAAATTATTAGGATATAACACGCCGGAAATCGTATTTTATGAATTTATCTCACTTCCTGAGGGCTCTATGAGCACCAGAAGAGGAAGATTTATAAGTATTGATGAGTTGTTTGAAGAGGCAAAAACACGAGCAATTGAAGAAGTTAAGAAAAGAGGTGTGGCAACAGATGAAGATGAAATAAATGAAATTGCCCATAAAATAGCTACCGGTGCGGTAAGATACAATATCGTCAGAATCTCGCCAGAAAAACCTATGGTATTTAGGTGGAATGAAGCACTTGACTTTGAAAAGGTTGGATGCCCAGTAATACAATATGCCCACGCTAGATGTTGTAGAATTCTCGAAAATGGATTAAACAATGAACATAACAACAATAGTAATATTGACATTAACGAACCATTTGACTACGAATTAAATGATAACGAAAAGATATTAATAAAAACACTCCTAAAATTCCCAAAAGTTGTTGAAAAATCCGCAGATGTCAGAAAACCACAAATAGTGGCAAATTATGTGCTCGATGTTGCACAGGCATTTAATAGATTCTATGGAAACTGCCCAATATTAAAAGAAAAAAACCAGAACATAGTTTATTCAAGATTAAAACTTGTAGAATGCACAAAAACAGTTATAGAAAATGGATTAAATATTTTAGGTATAGAATGTCCGGGTAAGATGTAAGATGTAATATAATATATATTTTAAATAATTAATTCCTTTAATTTATTTCTAAGTTCTTTAATATTTTTTTATTTTATCCCTATGAGTGTTTCTAAAATGAGCAATATTTTATATATTAAATATAATAAAAATATGTAGCGAAAATTTTATACGAGAATATATAATATTGGAGGTTTTTGATAACATTATAGAAAGTATAGAAT
>NZ_WAKW01000004.1 GCF_015523155.1 Methanothermococcus sp. | reverse complement strand
AGATTATAATGTTAAAATACTTAACTTTATTAAAAAACTTCATTTTAAGATTTAGAATTAAATATCCTTTCTCTTTTATCGTTATTCTTATATATTAATAAGTTTATATATAAGATATAACTTTATTTATTTCTATTATTATTTTATTATTTTTTATTTTTGGTGATTTTATGAATTGGGTTGAAAAATACAGACCAAAAACCATGGCGGAGGTTGTTGGAAATACAAAAATTAAAGAGGAATTAAAAAAATGGATTGAAGATTATTTACATGGTAATTCTGTAAAGCCCATTCTCCTTGTAGGTCCTCCAGGATGTGGTAAAACAACACTTGCAAATGCCCTTGCAAATGATTATGGTTTTGAAGTAATCGAATTAAATGCAAGTGATAAAAGAAACAAAGATGTAATTAATCAGGTAGTTGGAAGTGCATCGATGTCAAAGTCGTTATCTGGAAAGAGGGCATTAATTATTTTGGATGAGGTTGATGGTATATCTGGAAACAGCGACAGAGGGGGGGTTGCTGAGATATTAAAAATAATAAAAAAAGCTAAAAATCCGATAATATTAACTGCAAATGATATATATAAACCATCATTGATATCTTTAAGGAATGCCTGCAAAATTGTAAAGATGGGGGCTGTTCATACAAATTCCATAGTGCCGGTGTTGAGAAAAATAGCCCTAAAAGAAGGTTTTAATATAGATGATGGCATTCTTAAAATAATAGCAAAACATGCAGGTGGTGATGTTAGGGCGGCAATTAATGATTTAGAATCCCTTGCACTTGGAAATGACTTAAATTTGGAAAATGTTAAAGAACTCCAAGATAGGGATATTGAAAAAAGCATTTTCGATGCCATAAGAATTATATTAAAAACTACCCATTATGATATTGCTGTATCCTCCATATATGATGTAAAAGAGGATATTGGAACTATTGAAGAATGGATTGCTGAGAATATACCAAGAGAATATAAAAAGAAAGAGGATATAGTTCGTGCCTATGACTACCTCTCAAAGGCTGATATATTTTTAGGAAGGGTTTATAAAAGGCAATATTATGGATTTTGGAGATATGCCTCTGCACTAATGACTGCGGGAGTGGCTCTTGCAAAGGATGAAAAATATAGGGGATTTTTTTCCTATGTTAGACCAACGGTATTTACAAAACTTACTAAAACAAAGGCAAAACGAAATATTATGAATAAAATATTGAATAAAATAAGATTAAAATCCCATATATCTACAAAAAGAGCCAGAGATGATATACCCTATTTACAGATTATCTTTAAATCAAATCCAGAATTTGGGGCGGAGCTCGTAGAATTTTATGAATTCACAAGTGATGAATTGGAGTATTTAACAAATAAAACTATTGCTAAAAAGATATTTAAAATAATAAAAGAAAAATCAAAAGCAGAATCGGTGTTAATGGATAAAATTAGTAAAAGAAAGGATGAAAAAGTAAAAGAAATTAAAGAAAACTTGAAAATTAAAGAGCTTACCAATATTAAAGATGGATATAAAGATATTCAAATAGATGATAATGATAATAAAAAAACTAAAAAAAACATTGTTTCCAAAGAGAGAAATAAAAAAGGAAATAACGAAAAGGATAAAGAAAAAGAAAAACCAAAACAAATTACATTGGAAGCGTTTTTTTAATAAATTTTTTATAACTTTTTATTTTGACTGTTTTATTTTTTTTATTTAACCATTATATCCAGTACTAAAACATACTCTCTTGGAGAGTAGGACTTTACAATTCTTTTTTCCAAAATTTCGCAATTACATTTAGATTTAAATAATTTGATGGCGTCCTTAAAATCTTTGCCTATGGTGTAGTAATGTATTATGCCCCCTTCTTCAACGATATTTAAGGCTTTATCTACAAATAAATGACTATATTTTGGAAGATTCATTATCACCCTATTTCCCTTTATATTCACCTTTCTTACATCTTCAAGAATCGGAATTACTTTATTTTGAAGTTTGTTTAATATTATATTTTTTTTAAGTAGTTCTATTGCATGGGGGTTTATGTCAATGGCATAAATCTTCTTTGCATTTTTGCATGCTATGGAAAAGGGTCCAACTCCGCAAAACATATCCACAACAATATCATCAAATTTTACTTTCTCCATAATCCTTTTCCTTTCCCATCCCAATCTCGGTGAAAAATAGGCCTTTTCAACATCTACCCATAACCTATATCCATTTTCTTTATAAAGCGTTAATGTTTTATATTCTCCTGCAAGAAATTCCAATTCCCTAATTCTAAATTCTCCTTTAATACGGCTTTTTCTCCTAAACACAGTTTTTATTGATGGAATTAATTCCAATGCACTTTTTCCTATTTTTTTTCTAATATCTTCATTTATTTCATCGGATATTTGAGTTATTACAATATCACCAATTACATCGTAGGACAATGCTATAAGACCAGCATCTATTTCTTTTTTAAAATTTTTAATTAGATATTCTCTAAAATTTATCTTTTTATGTGCTTTTTTTAGCCATTTATCATTTACTTCAACAAATTCGATTTTATTTTTTATTTTGTTTATATCTTTTTTTATATCCTCATTCAAATTTGTCAGAGGAATATACAAATAATCATCTTCTTTTTTTAATTTGTAATCCTTATTCAATAGTTTATTATCTAAAAGAAATCTTCTTATTTTTTCTCCTTCTTTAACATTAACCTTACAACAAATCACCATAGGGGCTCACCAAGATATTTAAAAAATTATAAAAATATAAGGAAAAAATAAAAATAGTAAATTATCCTATTTTTTTGATTTAAGTTTATAGTAGTGATATTCAACAGTTTTTAAATTTATCCCTGTTATTTCTGAAATCTTTTTTGGATGCTTATCGAGATATTTGGATATAATTTCCTCATTTTTTGAAGGTCTTCCAGTTTTTGCCTTTATAGGCTTAACTTCTAAATTAATATCCTTCAATGCCTCAAGAAGTTTTTTGTTTGTGCGTTTATATTTAGATTCTGGCAAATATATAGTTTCAACATTTGAATTTTCCAATATTTCAATAACCAAATTTTTGGACAATTCTGTATTTATATATATTTCTTTTTCATCCCCAAAATCTAATTCAATATTTTTAATAATATCCCTTGCAGATTTCCCCATCAACTTTATCATATTTTATCATTTTAATTTTTTATAACTTTTATGTAAATTAATTTTATTATTTTATATAGACATCCACAGGATTTATCTGACCATCGATAATGTATTCAAAATCTATTTTTTTATCCCATCCAACCTTTTTGAATATACTCATAAAATATAATCCAACTATATATTTTGGTTTTAATTCATTTATCAATCCAAAAACATCGTTAAGAGATACACCAGAGTTTTCCATAGCAAGTCCTCCAAGAAGCACCAAAACATCTGGATTGTATAATTCATCCTTATTTTCCAGCTCTTCATACTGTATTCCCAAAGATTTCTGAACAAGTTTTACACCACTATTTATATCTGTTTCTGGAATAAAATACTGTTTTTTTATATCTCTTATAGCATAAGCGTTTAATTCTGCAAATGGAAGACATACATACTTTGAACCTACAAAAACTACCTTTTTTGCATTCAGATTTTTTATAATTTTTCTAAATGTTCTAAGTTGAAATGATACTCCAGAACCTCTCTCTATATGTTTCATGTTTTTTCCTCCTATTTTTTATATATTTATTATTTAGTTTAAATATTTTTTTACATATATATAATTTAGTTTTAAATATAATTTTTAAAAATATTTATATATGCTACCATAAATAATATATATTAGATAGATTAGAATTAGATACTATTAATGTATTTAAATATATATTATATTAAATAGAATAGGTGAGATTATGAGAGAGATTATAATCTCAGAATGTATAAATTTATTGAATAAATATGATTATGTAGTTTCACAGTCTTTTAGTAGGTCATGTTTTGATTTATTGGCTAGGAAAAACAATATAAAATACATAATAAAAGTATTGAAAAACATAGATAGTTTAAGCAAGGGGCAGTCAATAGAACTCATAAAAATATCTCACATACTAAACGCAATCCCTTTGATAATTGGAGTGAGAACTAGAAATGTTCCAATGGAAGATGATGTTGTGTATGAACGACACAATATTAAAGCCATAACATTTAAAACTTTTAAGTTATATTTAGAAGGAAGCCCACCTGTTGTCTACGCCAGTAGAGGTGGGTTTTTTGTAAATATTGACGGGGATACATTAAGAGAAACCAGGGAAAAGTTAAATATTTCAGTTGGAGAGCTTGCAGAATTTTCAAATGTATCGAGAAAAACAATATATAAGTATGAACAAAATAAAGCAAATCCTTCTATTGAAGTTGCTTTAAAAATAGAGCAGTATTTGGATGTTCCATTAGTTAAAGGAATACCTTTGGAACTAAAAATAAACGAAAATGAAACGTTAGACAACGAAACTTGCAATAAATATGCAATTCGTAATAATGACAATAATTATAATAACTATGATGAAGAATTTAAACAGCATGTAATGAATCTATTATATGAATTGGGATTCAACATGATTGAAACAAAAAAAGCCCCATTTGATGCAGTTGCTGAAAAAAATGATATATACGAACATGAATATATAAATACATCATCATTACTGTTAACAAATATTGAAGAAACAGAAACCGAAGAAACTAGAAAAAAGGCATTAATTGTAAATCAATTATCATCAATATTAAATAGTTATTCATTATTAATTTTGGAAAAAGGAGCAAAGGATATAAAAGGTATAAAAACTATAAGCCTAAAAGAACTGGAAAAGATGGATGATGCATTTGAACTATTTGATTATTTAGTAAGTAAAAATAAAAAATTAAAATAAAAAAAATTTTTATATTCCGCAAGAAGTCCTTCTTTCTAAAAATCAAAAGTTTGATAATACGAAATATTTTTTAATCTCCTCGCTTCTCGAAGATAAGGGAAGGAGGTAATGCACTATTTCAATGCCATTTTTACATCTTCAGCTTTTACTGTTTTTCTACCAGCATGTTTTGCTAATTCTGCGGATTCTTTTGCAATATCCATTGCAATGTCTTCTAAGGCTTCAACTAATACCTTAGCTGCTTCTCTACTTACTCTTTCAGCACCAGCTTTTTTTAATATTCTTTCCATTGGAGCGATTGGGAGTTCTGCCATATATGTCACCTATATTATTTAAGAGTAAATTTTTATTTTACATTTTTAAATAATTTAATTGGTATTTCATCATTATTTAAACTTTTCGATTATAATTATTTTATTTTTTTATATCTTATAAAATTATTAAGAATGATTCATAATATATCTATTTATATTTAATTTTATTTTTAACCTTAAATTCAAGTACTATTCCATCATCAAGTGGATAATATTTTTTTAATTTTAGTTTTACACATTCATCAACTGTTTTAAATCCCTCACCATCTACATAAGTGGGAGCCATTACTCCTCCAAATATCTTTGGAGCTATATATACCCTAACTTCATCAATAAGATTTTCTTTAAACATACCCCAATTTAATGTGCCACCCCCTTCTAAAAGTATTTTTTTTATGCCTTTTTTATATAATCTCTCCATCAACTCTTTTAAATTAACCTTTTCAAATCCTGTTCTAATTATAGATATATTTTCTATTTTTTTTAATTTATTTATCTTTTCAGTTTTATCAGCTGTGTCTTTTAAAGTTGTGGCTATAATAGTTTTAGCCTCCTTATTTAACACTCTTGCATTTAATGGAATCCTTAATCTACTATCAACGACAATTCTTGTGGGGTTATCCTCTGTTTTTGCATCTATTTTATGAACCGTTAATCTTGGATTATCTTTTAAAATCGTTCCTATACCCACCATTATAGCATCGACATTCTTTCTAATTTGATGAACTCTTTTTAGGTCATTTTCACCCGAAATTCTTGAATCGTTTTTTACCGTAGCCAATTTTCCATCCAAGGACATCCCAACATTTGATATAACATAGGGTTTTAAGGACTTTTCCATAAATACACCATATATATTTTTTTAATTTTATTTAATTTTTAAATTACCTCTATGTTATATTCCATATCTATGTTTAAATTTTTTATTTTTTACTATATAGTGGTATAAACTTTCAATATCTTTTAAATCACCATGGCTATATCTTATTATATCTCTTCTAATATTTTTATTTACATTGATACCCCTGCTTTCAAGTTCATTTATAATTTCTCTGGCATATCGTTTTCCAGTTCTGTCAAAATCAGTCAATAAAATAACATCTTTAATACCCTGTTTCACGAGCTCATCTGCAATCTCAAAAAAAGGTATATGTGAAACAGTTATAAAATTTCCATCAACCCCTAATTTTTTTAATGATGCAATATCTTTTTTTCCCTCAACAAGTATTGGCGTGCCATTTTTACTTTCATGTTTAAGCACATCAATGGTTTCAATGAGTTTTAAAAAATATTCTTTTCTTTTCATATTTACACATTTAAGGTGAATTACCCCCCTTACGGAAGGGGTTAAACGAAAACCTTTCGGTTTTCATAGCCCTCGCCTTCGGGCAAACCTTCCTACTCATAGGGAATTCTAACAGAGATTACCTTTATATAGGGTATAACTCTGAGTGAATTACTTCCTCCGTCTTAAAATGGACTCTCCCATCGCAAATCTTTATTTACGAGCTAAAATCCGAAGGATTTTTCAAGCCCCGACTTTAATATCGTTTTAGGGGACTTAAAAAGAATGGTTATAAAATAATTTATCATCTGAGTAGCACTCTCAGCCTTCTCAGATGATGATTGTAGATATATCTATAACTACCATTATCATGTATGAATACTACTATATAAATTTTGCCCGCATTTCCGAGCGAAGCGAAGGAAATATATAAATCCCGAAGGGATTTTGAGGATTCATCCTCCCGTAGTGAAGCGAAGACCTAAAACTAACTTTTAAGTTTTCCTCACTATTGTTCAATGCTGATTAGAAAAA